>NZ_JBFULB010000123.1:0-10991 GCF_056400545.1 Stenotrophomonas sp. P5_A8
TGGTGGTGGTGGTGCTGGTGCTGGCGCTGATGCCGGTGGTGATGCTGATGCTGATGCCGGCGCTGACGCCGGCGCTGACGCTGACGCCGATGCCGATGCCGATGCCGATGCCGATGCCGATGCCGATGCGGTGCCGATGCGGTGCCGATGCCGATGCGGTGCCGATGCCGATGCCGATGCCGATGCCGATGCCGGCGAGGGCAGGGTAGAGCCGATCCATGGTCGGCTGCTCTTGCTCTGGCTTCGCATCTGCGGGTCAAATGGGTCATGTTTCAACAGGGGTTGCGCAGGGATGAAAACTCCCTTACAATTCCGCTTCTGCTGCGGGGTGGAGCAGTCTGGCAGCTCGTCGGGCTCATAACCCGAAGGTCGCAGGTTCAAATCCTGCCCCCGCTACCACAGAAAATCTGCAGTGCAGATGCAGTAGACGAAAAGGCGATTCCGGTGACGGGGTCGCCTTTTTCGTTGGTGGGGTTTGGTTTTTTGAAGGCGTAACCCAGGCCAAATGCCAGTGCCAGGTCAAATTAGGTGCGCAGGCTTCTGGAAGGGCGCTGGCCTGAGTAAGTTCGCGGGGCACGCTGCAAATCCCGCCCCGCGGCCCGCCTCGGCCCAGCCGCTGGCGGCTGGGCGTTCGGACGCTGGCGAGGCAGTGCCTCGCCGCAATGCTCCCTCACCCCTGTAAGCTCCTGAGCCGCCTCCATGCGGCTCAGGGCCCCGCAAAGCACCCGTAGTATGTCGGTGCCCAGCGGAGATCAAAGGCGCGGCATTATTTTTGGCGTTGCTTGCACTGGCTGGCGGATCGAAGGTTGCGGTGTTGGTGGATTCGGGAGTTGAATTGAAGGATTAGGAATTCGGAATTCGGAATTCGGGGATTCGGGGATTCGGAATGCGCCAGGCCTCCTCGCTCCCGGACTGACCCGCTCTTGAGCCCAATAACTCACAGGCCAACTCTCCAGGTGGCGGTGCGGGTGGGATGGCGGGACCGTTGGGCGCCATGGATGGCGCCCGCGAGCCCCCAGGGATGGGTTTACGGCGTGTCCCGCCATCCCGCCCGCGCCGACGCCCGCGACGTAGCCGAGATGCCGAGTGCCTTACCCGCGACGTAGCCGAGATGCCGAGTGCCGATACCCGCGACGCAGCCGCAGAGGCAAGGCCGTGGCCGTCAGCCCCTGCTGTTCAGCTTTTACAATACGGCAGCCGGAAGCATCCCAAACCATTGCACCAGCGCGGTGCAACGGCTATGATCAGTGGCTTAGCGGATTGACCACTCCCATCCCGTCAACGGATGAGAAGGGTCCCGCAACCGGCTTCCAGGAACGGCAACCTGTACCCAGGCCGCCGTGACCCCCCGGAACGCTGGGCTCGCAGGAACGCACACCGCGTGTGTTCCCGCTACCGGAATCCAGCATGACCGGAGTTGTACCGGACAAGGGGCCCAGCGGGCCCTTTGTTGTTTCCGGAAGGTGGTCCGTTCGCCGGACCAAGCCCGTATCTCTTTCAACGAACAAGGCAGACTGTGAGCGACAAGGCAACCGAAATCGCGAATCTGCTCGCCCCCACCGTTCAGTCGCTGGGTCTCGAGCTGCTGGGCGTGGAATACCTCACTGCCCCGGGTGGTGCGACGCTGCGCCTCTATATCGACGTGCCGCTGGCCGAACAGCCCGAGCGCATCGTCAACATCGACGACTGCGAACGCGTCAGCCGCGAAGTCTCCGCACAGCTGGACGTGGAAGACCCGATCACCGCCAATTACACCCTGGAAGTGTCCTCGCCTGGCGTCGACCGCCCGCTGTTCACCGGCGAGCAGTTCGAGCGCGCCATCGGCGAATCGGCCAAGGTCACGCTGAAACTCCCGCAGGACGGCCGTCGCCGACTGCAGGGTGAAATCCTCGCTGTGGACATCGAACAGGGCACCGTCACCTTCAAGGTCGACAATTCCCCGTTCACCGCCGATGTCGAGAATATCGACAAGGCACGCATCATGCCGGACTGGGCCGCCCTCGGCCTCGCTCCGACCAAACCGACTGGCCCGGCACCCAAGCAGGGTGGCAAGGCGAACAAGAAACCATCCAACGAGCCGGCGGCCAAAAAGCCGCGCGCGGAGTGAGCCAATGAGCAAGGAACTTTTGCTGGTAGTGGATGCGGTCGCCAATGAAAAGGGCGTTCCGCGTGAAGTGATCTTCGATGCCATCGAGGCAGCACTGGCGTCGGCGGCGAAGAAGCGCTACCCCGATGAAGAAGTGCTGGCCCGTGTGTCGATCGACCACAAGGACGGCAACTACGAGACCTTCCGCCGCTGGGAAGTGGTGGCCGATGACGTGGTGATGGAATCGCCCGACCGCCAGATTCGTCTGATGGATGCCATCGACGAAGCCGAAGGCGTGGAAGTCGGCGACTACATCGAAGAACAGATCGAAAACCCGGACTTCGGCCGTATCGCCGCACAGGCCGCCAAGCAGGTGATCGTCCAGCGCGTGCGCGAAGCCGAGCGCCAGCAGGTCGTCGATGCGTGGAAGGATCGTGTCGGCGAGCTGGTCACCGGTGTGGTCAAGCGCGCCGAGCGCGGCAACATCTATGTCGACCTCGGTGGCAACGCCGAAGCCTTCATCCCGAAGGACAAGGGCATTCCGCGCGACGTCCTGCGTGCCGGCGACCGCGTCCGCGGTTACCTGGCCGAAGTGCGCTCCGAGCCGCGTGGCCCGCAGCTGTTCATCAGCCGCGCCGCGCCGGAATTCATGATCGAACTGTTCAAGCTCGAAGTGCCGGAAGTCGGCCAGGGCCTGGTCGAGATCAAGGCCTGCGCACGTGATCCGGGCGACCGCGCCAAGATCGCCGTGCTCGCCCACGACGCCCGCACCGATCCGATCGGTGCCTGCATCGGCATGCGCGGTTCGCGTGTGCAGGCCGTGTCCAACGAGCTCAACGGTGAGCGCGTGGACATCGTGCTGTGGAACGAGAACCCGGCCAACTTCGTCATCAACGCGATGGCGCCGGCCGAAGTGCAGTCGATCATCGTCGACGAAGAAAAGCATTCGATGGACCTGGCCGTCGCTGAAGAGCGTCTGGCCCAGGCGATCGGCAAGGGCGGCCAGAATGTGCGCCTGGCCAGCCGCCTGACCGGTTGGCAGCTCAATGTGATGACCCAGGACCAGGTGACCGCCAAGTCCGAGGCAGAGCAGACCGTTGCCCGCCAGTTGTTCATGGACAAGCTGGAAGTGGATGAAGAAATCGCCGCCATCCTGGTGACCGAAGGCTTCAACACCGTGGAAGAAATCGCCTACGTCCCGGTCGGCGAATTGCTGGCCGTGGAAGGCTTCGACGAAGACATCGTCGAAGAGCTGCGTGCCCGTGCCCGCGATGCGCTGCTCAATGAAGCGCTGGCGGTGGAAGAAGGTCTGGAGGACGGCTCGCCGTCGGAAGACCTGCTCGCCCTGGAAGGCATGGACGAGGCGACTGCCTACGCCMTGGCCGGTCATGGCGTGCGTACCAGTGAGGACCTGTCGGACCTGGCCGCCGACGAGATCCTCGAGTTCGGTATCGAGGACATGGACCAGGAGCGCGCCGCCGCCCTGATCCTTGCCGCCCGAGCCGAGGAGATCGCCCGCCTGGAGCGCGGCGAATGAGCCAGCGATGAACAGTGCCCTGACCCGATCAGGGCTTAGACTCCGCGCTGCCTTCGCACGTTTCGAGGGAGCGCCAACCAGATCATAGGATCCGAATGTCGCAGCAAACCACCATCCGTAAGCTTGCCGAACTGGTCAACACGCCTGTCGATAAACTGCTCGTACAGCTTGCCGAAGCCGGCATGAAGTTCAGCGGTCCCGACCAGGTCGTGACCAGCACCGAGAAGGTGAAGCTCCTGGGCTTCCTTCGTCGTTCGCACGGCAAGACCGAGCAGCCCGTCGAGAGCACCGACGAGGCTGCCAAGAAGATCACCCTCAACCGTCGCAAGTTGCAGGAAGTGACGGTCAGCGCCGGCCGCAGCAAGACCACCGTCAACGTCGAAGTGCGCCAGAAGCGCACCTACATGAAGGACGCCAGCGGCAAGCCGATGACCGCGGATGAGGAGCGCGCCGACATCCTGCGCAAGCTGGAGGAATCCCGCCAGCGCAATCTGGACGAGCAGCGCGCACTGGCCGAGAAGGACCGTGCGCGCGATGAAGAAATCGCCCGCAAGCGTCAGGACGAAATCGACGCCAAGGAACGTGCCGAAGTCGAGCGCAAGGCGGCCGAAGCCGCTGCCGAAGCGGCCAAGAATGCACCGCCGGCCCCGGCCCCGGTTGCAGCCAAGCCTGCGGCCGCCAATGATGCCCCGGCGCGCAATCCGCGTCCGTCGGCGCCGTCGGCTGCACGTCCGGCCCCGCGTTCGGACGACCGCAACTCGAACAACACCAACAACCGCCCGGGCGCCAAGCGCGACGACGATGGTGGCAACCGCTTCGCCGGTCAGCTGCATCTGTCGGCCGCCGATCGCGCCCGTCGTGGCAACAACAGCAACTCGCGCGGTCGTCCGACCGGGCGCGTGCAGCACGGCAGCCGCCGTGACAGCAACCAGTCGCGCAGCGGCGGGGGTGCCCATGGTTTCGAGCGTCCGGTCGCCCCGATCGTGCGTGATGTGACCATCGGCGATACCGTCACCGTGGCCGATCTGGCCCAGAAGCTGGCCCTGAAGGGCGGCGATGTGGTCAAGGCGCTGTTCAAGATGGGCGTCATGGCGACCATCACCCAGACCATCGACCACGACACCGCTGCGCTGGTGACCGAAGAACTCGGCCACAACGTGATCCGTGCCAACACCAACGATGCCGAAGACGCGCTGCTGGCGCAGTCTGCTGGCAACCACGGCGACCCGGTGGCACGTCCGCCGGTGGTCACCATCATGGGCCACGTCGACCACGGCAAGACCTCGCTGCTGGATTACATCCGTCGCACCAAGGTCGCCACGGGCGAAGCCGGTGGCATCACCCAGCACATCGGTGCGTACCACGTTGAAACGCCCAAGGGCGTCATCAGCTTCCTGGATACCCCGGGCCACGCGGCGTTTACGTCCATGCGTGCCCGCGGTGCCAAGCTGACCGACATCGTGGTGYTGGTGGTGGCTGCCGACGATGGCGTCATGCCGCAGACCAAGGAAGCCATCCAGCACGCCCGTTCGGGGGGTGTGCCGCTGATCGTGGCGATCAACAAGATCGACAAGGCCGGCGCCGACCCGTTGCGGGTCAAGAACGAACTGCTCACCGAGCAGGTCGTGTCCGAAGACTTCGGTGGCGACACCCAGATGGTCGAGATCTCGGCCAAGGCTGGCCTGGGTATCGACGACCTGCTCGAGGCGATCTCGGTCCAGGCCGAACTGCTGGAACTGAAGGCCGTGGCCGACGGCCGCGCCAGCGGCGTGGTCATCGAGTCCTCGCTGGACAAGGGCCGTGGCCCGATCGCCACCGTGCTGGTGCAGCAGGGTTCGCTGAAGAAGGGCGACTACCTGGTCTGCGGTATCCAGTACGGCCGCGTGCGCGCCCTGTTCGACGAAACCGGCGCTCAGCCGGAGCAGGCGGGTCCGTCGATCCCGGTGCAGGTGCTGGGTCTGTCCGGCGTGCCGGATGCCGGCGATGACTTCGTCGTTGTCGAAGACGAGCGTCTGGCCAAGGACGTCGCGCAGCAGCGCGAAATCAAGCGCCGTGAATCGCGCCTGGTGCAGTCTGCCGGCAGCCGCATGGAAGACATCATGGCGACCCTGGGCAAGGGCGATGGCCAGCAGGTGCTGAACCTGGTGATCAAGGCCGACGTGCAGGGGTCGGTGCAGGCACTGAGCCAGGCACTGGTCGCGCTGTCCAACGAAGACATCCGCATCAACGTGATCCACTCCGGCGTGGGCGGCATCACCGAGTCCGATGCCAACTCCGCGGTTGCTTCCAAGGCCACCGTCATCGGCTTCAACGTGCGTGCCGATGCCTCCGCGCGTCGCATCATCGAATCCAATGGCGTGGACCTGCGTTACTTCTCGATCATCTATGACGTGATCGATCAGGTGAAGCAGGTGGCGTCCGGTCTGCTCGGCGTGGAAATCCGCGAAGAGATCATCGGTATCGCCCAGGTCCGCGACGTGTTCCGCAGCTCGAAGTTCGGTGCGGTCGCAGGCTGCATGATCATCGAAGGCACCGTGAAGCGCAGCAAGCCGATCCGCGTCCTGCGCGACAGCGTCGTGGTCTTCGAAGGCGAGCTGGAATCGCTGCGCCGCTTCAAGGAAAACGTCGAGGAAGTTCGCAACGGTACCGAATGCGGTATCGGCGTGAAGGCCTACAACGACGTCAAGCCGGGCGACCAGATCGAGTGCTTCGAGCGAATCGAAGTGCCGCGCACCCTGTAATGTTCCAGGCCGGACCGCTTCGCGCGGTCCGGCTTTTTCGCTTACGTACCACCCTTCAAGACGAGTCCGCCTACCGTGCCAAAGACCTTCCATCGAACCGACCGTGTTTCCGCCCAGATCCGCCGCGAACTGGGGACGCTCGTGCACAACGCCGTGCGTGTACACGGCCTGCCTTCGGTGAGCGTCTCCGACGTGGAAATCACCCGTGACATGGCGCATGCCAAGATCTTCGTCACCGCGCTGATGCCCGAACGTTCGGTAGAAGCCATGAAGGGCCTGAAGGAACTGGCCTGGGAGCTGCGGATGGAGCTGGCGCGTGCCATGAAGCTGCGCCATGTGCCCGAGCTGCACTTCCACTACGATGATTCGGTGGATCGCGGCGAGCGCATCGACAACATCCTGCGTGACCTGCCCGATACGCTGGCGGCTGAAAAAAGCCGACAGCCCGAGGACGACGCAGAGGATGGCGACGCGGACGAAAGCGACAAGAAATCTGATTGATGGACCAACAGCCCGCAAGGGCTGTTGTCTTATGGGACGGTGCCCGGGTCGACAACGACCGCACCGTCGACCGCCGGGACTGCCGGCAGCGCCAGATGGCGCCGATTGAAACCACGACATGGCATCCCGAATCACATTCCGTCGCCTGGACGGCATTCTGCTGCTCGACAAGCCGGGCGGCATGAGCTCCAACGCCGCGCTGCAGATCGCGCGGCGCCTGTACCGCGCCGAGAAGGGCGGCCACACCGGCAGCCTGGACCCGCTGGCGACCGGCCTGCTGCCGCTGTGCTTCGGCGAGGCCACCAAGATTGCCGGCCTGCTGCTGGGCTCGGCCAAGGCCTACGACGCCGAGGTGGTGCTGGGCCAGACCACCGATACCGACGACGCCGATGGCGCGGTGCTGCGCGAACGGTCGGTCCCGCCGATCAGCGCCGAAGCGCTGGAGGCCGCGCTGGTACCGCTGAAGGGGCGCATCCTGCAGCGCGCGCCGATCTACTCAGCGCTCAAGCAGGGCGGCGAACCGCTGTACCTGAAGGCGCGCCGCGGCGAGGTCATCGAGGCGCCGGAGCGCCAGGTGGAGGTGCACGCCATCGAGGTACTGGAGCAGCAACCGACCCGTCTGCGCCTGCGCGTGACCTGCGGTTCAGGCACCTATATCCGCAGCCTGGCCCGCGACCTCGGGGAAACCCTGGGCTGTGGGGCACACATCGCCGGCCTGCGTCGGCTGTGGGTGGACCCCTTCCGCGACGTGCCGATGGTGTCCCTGGACACCCTGCGGACTCTGGTGGAGCAGGGCGACGAAGCCGCCATCGATGCGCTGCTGCTGCCGCTGGACGCGGGCCTGGCGCACTATCCACGGGTCACCCTGGATGCTGAACAGACCCCGCGCTTCTGCGTGGGCCAGCGCCTGCGCGACCCGGCCTGGGCCCAGGGCACGGTGGTGGTATACGGTCCGGACGAGGCCATCCAGGGCCTGGGCCAGGTCGACGAGAATGGCCGGCTGGCACCGCAGCGGCGCTTCAACCTGGCCGGCCAGGGCTGACCCCGGCGCAGCCGGTCCTTGTCCCGGACGGCTGCGCCCGTTACAATTTCGCGGCCTTTTCAGGCTTCCCGCGTTCTGCGGGTTCATCCTTTCGTTCACGGCGAGTCACGCGGTACGTCAATGGGACGTTTCTGCGGGCCACGCATCCAAGAGAAAATAAAATGTCGATCGACACCCAGAAAGTCATTGAAGACAACAAGCGCAGCGCCACCGACACCGGCTCCCCGGAAGTCCAGGTCGCTCTGCTGACCGCCCGCATCGAACTGCTGACCGGCCACTTCAAGACCCACAAGAAGGATCACCACAGCCGCCGCGGTCTGCTGCAGATGGTCAACCGCCGCCGCAGCCTGCTCGACTACCTGAAGAAGAAAGACGCTCCGCGTTACAAGGCCCTGATCGAAAAGCTCGGCCTGCGTCGCTAAGCACGAACCCCCACCGCGGCGCAGGAATGCGCCGCGGTTTTGTTTTGGCAGTACCGCATCAAACGTATGGGCCGGACAACCGGTCACCCGTCGGCGGCAAGGGTCGCCCGCGGTCCATTGAAGAAAGCATCATCCAAGGAAACCCCCGTGGCAAAAATCACCAAAACCTTCCAGTACGGCAAGCACACCGTCACGCTTGAAACCGGCGAAATCGCCCGTCAGGCCGGCGGTGCCGTCATCGTCAAGTTCGACGACACCGTGCTGCTGGTCTCCGCCGTTGCCGCCAAGAGCGCGCGTGAGGGCCAGGACTTCTTCCCCCTGACCTGCGACTATCAGGAGAAGTTCTACGCAGGTGGCCGTATCCCGGGCGGTTTCTTCAAGCGCGAAGGCCGCGCGACCGAAAAAGAGACGCTGATTTCGCGCCTGATCGATCGCCCGATCCGTCCGCTGTTCCCGGAAGACTACAAGAACGAAGTGCAGATCATCGCCACGGTGATGTCGCTGAACCCGGACATCGATGGTGACATCGCTGCCCTGATCGGTGCCTCGGCTRCGCTGTCGCTGGCCGGCACCCCGTTCAAGGGTCCGATCGCCGCCGCCAAGGTGGGTTACAAGAACGGTGAGTACATCCTCAACCCGACCGTGACCGAACTGAAGGATTCGGAGCTGGAACTGGTTGTCGCCGGTACCGCCAACGCCGTGCTGATGGTCGAATCCGAAGCCGCGCTGCTGTCCGAAGAGGTGATGCTGGGCGCTGTGACCTTCGGTCACCGCGAAATGCAGAAGGTCATCCACGCGATCAACGAACTGGTCGTGGAAGCCGGCACCAAGCCGTCGACCTGGGAAGCCCCGGCCAAGAACGACGTGCTGATCAGCGCCCTGCAGGAAGCCATCGGCCCGCGTCTGGGCGAAGCCTTCCAGGTGCGCGACAAGCTGCAGCGCCGTGACGCCATCTCGGCGATCAAGAAGGACGTGGTCGAGTCGCTGGCTGGCCGCGTGGCCGCCGAAGGCTGGAACCCGGCCGAGCTGTCGAAGGAATTCGGCGAGCTGGAATACAGCACCATGCGCAACTCGGTGCTGGACACCAAGGTCCGCATTGACGGCCGTGCGCTGGACACCGTCCGCCCGATCGCCGTGAAGACCGGCATCCTGCCGCGTACCCATGGTTCGGCGCTGTTCACCCGCGGTGAAACGCAGGCCATCGTGACCATCACCCTGGGCACCGCCCGTGATGGCCAGGTCATCGATGCCGTGTCCGGTGAGTACAAGGACAACTTCCTCTTCCATTACAACTTCCCCCCCTACTCGGTGGGCGAGACCGGCCGCATGATGGGCCCGAAGCGTCGCGAAATCGGCCACGGCCGCCTCGCCAAGCGCGGCGTGCTGGCAGTGATGCCGTCGCTGGAAGCCTTCCCGTACACCATCCGCGTGGTCTCGGAAATCACCGAATCCAACGGCTCCTCGTCGATGGCTTCGGTCTGCGGTTCGTCGCTGGCCCTGATGGACGCCGGCGTGCCGGTCAAGTCGCCGGTGGCCGGTATCGCCATGGGTCTGGTCAAGGAAGGCGAGCGCTTCGTCGTCCTGTCCGACATCCTGGGTGACGAAGATCACCTGGGTGACATGGACTTCAAGGTTGCCGGTACCGCTGAGGGCATCTCCGCCCTGCAGATGGATATCAAGATCGAAGGCATCACCGAAGAGATCATGAAGCAGGCACTGCAGCAGGCCAAGGCGGGCCGTCTGCACATCCTGGGCGAAATGGCCCATGGCCTGACCGCGCCGCGTCAGGAGCTGTCGGACTACGCGCCGCGCCTGCTGACCATCAAGATCCACCCGGACAAGATCCGCGAAGTGATCGGCAAGGGTGGTTCCACCATCCAGGCCATCACCAAGGAAACCGGCACCCAGATCGACATCCAGGATGACGGCACCATCGTCATCGCCTCGGTCAATGCCATCGCTGCACAGGCCGCCAAGGCCCGCATCGAGCAGATCACCTCGGACGTCGAGCCGGGCCGCATCTACGAAGGCAAGGTCGCCAAGATCATGGACTTCGGTGCGTTCGTCACCATCCTGCCGGGCAAGGATGGCCTGGTGCACGTGTCGCAGATCTCCAGCGACCGCGTCGAGAAGGTCGGCGACGTGCTTAAGGAAGGCGATGTGGTCAAGGTCAAGGTGCTGGAAGTGGACAAGCAGGGCCGTATCCGCTTGTCGATGAAGGCCGTCGAAGAAGGCGAAGGCGCGGTTGCAGAATAATCGGCAACGCCGACGACGCTGTAGCTGAGGACCGTTGGTCCTCAGGCTTTCGAACAGAAAAAGCGGGCTTCGGCCCGCTTTTTCTTTGCCTGCGGCTGCGCGCCATGCGTGGACGCATCGGATCCCCGGGATGCGGACGCATGCCCCGCAGTTGACTGTGTTTTACCCGGCATGGTGTCCGACAAGACCCCTCACGCAGGCGCGGTGGTGTCTGCAGGACAGGTTTGCAGGACTCGCCGTACAAACCCATTCCCGCCCCCTGCGGGTCTGCTAACGTGGCCTCGCCTTCAACCGGGAGTTCGCATGTTCCGTCATTCCGTGGCCGTGCTCGCCGTGCTGATTGCCAGCCTTCTACCGCGTGCCRCATCTGCTGCGGAATCGGCACCCAGGGTGATCGGCGCGTATT
>NZ_JBFULB010000124.1:0-10979 GCF_056400545.1 Stenotrophomonas sp. P5_A8
GCAGATGGCCATGCCGAGCTGGTTCACCGCCTCGCAGATGCAGGCGCTGAACCCGCTGCTGGTGATGATCCTGATCCCGTTCAACAACCTGGTGCTGTACCCGGCGCTGCGCCGCTTCGGCGTCGAGCCCACCGCGCTGCGCCGCATGACCGTGGGCATCGCCTTCAGCGGCCTGGCTTGGGTCGTGGTCGGTGGCATCCAGGTGATGATGGATGGCGGCAACGTCATGTCGATTTTCTGGCAGATGCTGCCCTACGCATTGCTGACCTTCGGTGAGGTGCTGGTCTCGGCCACCGGCCTGGAGTTCGCCTACAGCCAGGCGCCGCAGGCGATGAAGGGCGTGGTCATGAGCTTCTGGAACCTGACCACCACCATCGGCAACCTGTGGGTGCTGCTGTCCAACGCGGCCGTGCGCAACGATACGGTGACCCACAAGATCGCCAGTACCGGCCTGAGCGAGGCCGCGTTCCTGATGTTCTTCTTCGCCGGTTTCGCCTTCCTCGCCGCGTTGGCCTTCGGTTGGTATGCCAGGCGCTATCGTATGGTCGACAACTACCGTACGGCCTGAGCCCTGACATGACCCCCGTCAACCTGCTGCTGATCGCCATCACCGTCATCGTGTCGTGGATGGCGTTCAAGAACCGCAAGCTCGGCGACCGCMTGATCCTGTGGCCGCCGGCGGTGGACCGCCACCGCCAGTACGACCGCCTGGTGACCTACGGGTTCATCCACGCGGACCTGGCGCACCTGGCGTTCAACATGATCACGCTGTTCTTCTTCGGCGGCCAGATCGAGTCGGTGATGATCCAGCTGACCGGCAGCTACCTGACCTATCCGGCGTTCTATCYCGGCGCGCTGGTGATGTCGATCCTGCCCAGCTACCTGAAGAACCAGAAGAACCCGAACTACCTCAGCCTGGGCGCGTCGGGCGCGGTGTCGGCGGTGTTGTTCGCCTTCATCCTGCTCAGCCCGTGGAGCGTGATCTTCGTGTTCTTCATCCCGGCGCCGGCGATCATCTACGCGGCGTTCTATGTGGGCTACAGCATCTGGATGGATCGCCGTGGCGGCGACCGCATCAACCACAGCGCGCACCTGGCCGGTGCCGCGTTCGGGGTGATCTTCATGCTGGCGATGCGCCCGGCGATTTTCGAGCACTTCCTGCGCGAGCTGAGCAACCCGAGCTTCCGTCCGCTGGGGTGATGCCGGGATGCAGACGTACCGATCCACGGTCGGCACCTGCCGGGTCCAGGAACGCCGGCAGCAGCCGGCGGAAGGGCACGACCGTGGGTCGTGCCCCCTGCAAACGACGCGTTACGCTACTTTCTTGCCGTCGGTGCCGTACGCGCTGAGCAGGCGGGCGTAGACCTCGTTGTCGATCTGATCGAATTCCCAGCCGTTGGTTTGGCCGTTCACGGCCAGCTGGAACAGGCCTTCCAGCAGCGAGCTGTCGGCGTCGGCCGGGGCCGGGGAGGTAGGTGCGTTGTCCATGAGGACCTCCTGGTAAAACGGATTCGGGCAGGCAGGTGTCGCAAAACTCGTGCCAGCTTTCACGCCCTGTCCGCTACCGGTATCGGCTTGAACCAACGAGACTTTAGCGGCGCCCAGCACCGCGCTTTGATGGCGGCATGGCGATGACCGGCCGCGTGGCAAGGCGCCGGTGCCCCCGTCCTGCCCGGGAAGGGCACGGGGTCCGGAAGTGACGCTCAGCGTCGCTGCTTGCCCCTGTTCAGGCTTCACGCGATCATGGCGCTACGCTGCGCACTATCGCGTCAGTTGCCGCAGGAGACACCGCCCATGGCTTCGGTCACCCCGCCCGGATTGGCGTACGAGGTGGAGCACGATCTGGCCAACCACCGTTTCCAGGCCCGGATCCAGGGGCACCTGGCGCTGCTGGACTACCAGATCACGTCGCTGAAACGACAGAAGCGGATGGTCATCACCCACACCGAGGTGCCTGAGCCGATCGCCGGGCGCGGTATTGCCGGGGAGTTGACCAAGGTGGCGCTACGCTATGCGCGCGAACACAAATACAAAGTGGTGCCGGCGTGTGCCTACGCCGAAGCCTTCATGCAACGACACGAGGAATACGACGACCTGCTCGCCGGTTGACCGCGGGCGGTCTCGCTTCAGGGACGACACACCATGATGCTGGGTTTCAACAAGGGGATTGCAATGAACATCGTAGTAAACCGTCGCGCGCTGCGCGCCAGCGCGTTGGCCATGGCCGTGGGCCTGGTGCTGGTGGCGGGTTGCAAGCGCGACGCGGGCGACACCGCCACGGCACCGGCCGATGGCGCGACCGCCACGCAGCCGGCGAACATTGAAACGCCTGTCGCCGCAGCGCCGGTTGAGCTGCKCGACGTGATCGAAAACACGCCGCAGGCCGTCATCGGGATCAGCTACCCGACCGATATCGCCAAGTACCCGGGCCTGGCCAAGGCCTTGGCCGATTACGCCACTGCCGCGCGCGGCGAGTTGCAGCAGGCCGTCGATGGTCTGGGCAACGACAAGCCGACCATGCCCTACGAGCTGTCGCTGAGCTTCGAAAAAGTGCTGGAAACCCCGCAACTGGTGGTGGTGAGCGCCGATGGCAGCCGCTACACCGGCGGTGCCCATGGCGAGCCGCTGGTGGCGCGCTTCGTGTGGCTGCCCGAACAGCAGCAGATGCTCACCGCCGACAAGCTGGTGGCAGATGCCAAGGGCTGGAAGGCGGTCAGCGATTACATCGGTGACCAGCTGCGCGAGCGCGTGGCCACCCGCTTGAGCAGCGAAGACATGGAGCCGGGCCAACTGCAGGAATCGCTGCGCAGCGCCAGCCGGATGATCGCCGACGGCACCGAGCCGAGCGCGGAGAACTTCAGCCAGTTCCAGCCGCTGACCGGCACCGATGGCAAGATCAGCGCGGTACGCTTCGTGTTCCCGCCCTACCAGGTGGGGCCGTATTCGGATGGCACCCAGACCGTGGATGTGCCGGCCAACGTACTGGCGCCGCATGTCGGTGCGGCGTATGCGGGATTGTTTGCCCAGGGCTGATCGACGGAGGCGACGTGGACGCGGGACTGCAACGACGAGTGACGCTGTTGCTGCACGACGCGGGAATCACCGTCGACGGTGACCGGCCGCATGACATCCACGTCCATGACCCGCAGTTCTACACGCGGGTCATGGCCCACGGCTCACTCGGCCTGGGCGAGAGCTACATGGACGGCCAGTGGGACGCCGCCGCGCTGGACGACTTCCTGTATCACCTGATGCAGGCACACCTGGACGATCGCGTGCACGGCTGGCGCGAAGTCGCCGACGCGCTCAAGGCGCGTCTGTTCAACCTGCAGGCCGGCAATGGCAGCTTCGAGGTTGGCAAGCGCCACTATGACCTCGGCAACGACCTCTATGAAGCGATGCTTGGCCGCCGCCTGGTCTACAGCTGTGGCTATTGGCGCGATGCGACGGACCTGGATGCGGCGCAGGAAGCCAAGCTCGACCTGATCTGCCGCAAGCTCGGGCTGCGCCCGGGCCAGCACGTGCTCGATATCGGCTGCGGTTGGGGCGAAGCCCTGAAGTACGCCGCCGAACGCTACGGCGTGTCCGGCGTGGGCGTCACCATTTCCCAGGAGCAGGCCGACTACGCACGCCAGCTGTGCGCCGGGTTGCCGATCGAGATCCGGCTGCAGGATTACCACGACGTCGAAGAAACCTTCGACGCGGTTTTTTCGGTCGGCATGTTCGAGCATGTCGGCGACAAGAACTACCGCGGCTACTTCGAAATGGCGCGGCGCTGCCTGCACCCGCACGGCCTGTTCCTGCTGCACTCGATCGGCAGCAATATCTCGCGGCACCGCACCGATCCGTGGATTACCCGCTACATCTTCCCCAATTCGATGCTGCCCTCGGCGGCGCAGATTACCGCCGCGTATGAAGGATTGTTCGTGCTGGAGGACTGGCACAGTTTTGGAACCGATTACGACCGCACGCTGCAGGCATGGCGATTGAACATCGAGCAGGCGTGGGGCGGGCTTGACCCGCAGCGCTACGACGCGCGCTTCAAGCGGATGTGGCGGTTCTACCTGGCGGCGTCGATGGCGAGCTTCCGCTGCCGGAATTCGCAGTTGTGGCAGTTGGTGTTGTCGCCCAACGGCGTACCGGGTGGGTATATCGCGCCGCGGTGATGGCGGCGGCGCAGATGCCCCAGTCCTGCCGGCCTGGCGGTCGATCAGGGCTGCTTCGGCGACCTGTGCAAAGCAGGATCCGAGAACACGGTTGATGCGTCATATCAGGCTTCAATATTGCTCTTGCCACTGTCAGCTTGATCGCCACTGTGACGCCGCGCTGTTGAACTCAATCCATGTGATTCGTCGGTTGTCGCCGAAGCAGGCAGCCAACTACGATGTGTTCATGACCTTCGACGACGTGACCGTGCTTGACGCCCTTCTGGCCGCTGGTCAGCGGGTTCAATCTGCCTTCGCAGGAGCATCCGATCCGGAGGGAGCGCTGCGGTCTGCGCAYGAGTTTCTTGCCAATGCACTGGGCCACCATCCTGATGATGCGCGGTTGCTTACCGCGTTGGGGGCGGTTGCATGCGATCGGGGTCAGCACGAGCAGGCGCTTGCGCCGCTGCGACGGGCGCTGGCGTTGGGCAGCCGGGACAAAAATGCCTACTTCAACCTGGGGGTGGCGTTGATCAACCTGAGCGAGCCGGCACGCGCGAAGACGGCGTTCACCCGAGCCTGCGCGCTGTCGGCATTGTCCTGCACGTGGGAAGCGTACTTTGATCCACAAGCCCATTGATGGGGGGGGCGGGATCCTCTCACGTGATCGGCAACAAAAAACCGCCCGGCACTGCCGGGCGGTCCTGTTTACACGCGTCGTTGAATCGAACGCTTACTTCTTGCCATCACCACCGGTCAAACCACGCTTTTCCAGCAGCGGTTCGATCTGCGGCTCATGCCCGGCGAAATTGCGGAACAGTTCCATCGCATCCACGCTGCCGCCCTTGGACAGCAGGGTCTGGCGGAAATGGTCGCCGTTCTTGCGACTCAGGCCACCGTTTTCGCGGAACCACTTCTGGGTGTTGGCATCGAGCACTTCGGACCAGATGTAGGCGTAGTAGCCGGCCGAGTAGCCGCCCATGATGTGGCTGAAGTAGGGGGTCTTGTAGCGCGGGGGGACCGGCGCGTAGTAGATGCCGTCCTTCTCCAGCGCGGCGCGCTCGAAGGCCATCACGTCCTTGGCGGCCGGGACCTGGTCCGGACCGATCTGGTGCCAGCGCTGGTCCAGCATGGCCGCACCGAGGTACTCGGTGGTGGCAAAGCCCTGGTTGAACTTGGCCGCGGCGATCACCTTGTCCAGCAGTGCCTGCGGCATCGCGGTGCCGTTCTGGTAGTGCTTGGCGTAGTTCTTCAGGATGGCCGGGTTGTCCGACCACATTTCATTGACCTGCGAGGGGAACTCGACGAAGTCGCGCGGCACGGCCGTGCCGGAGAAGTACGGGTACTTCACGTTGGAGAACATGCCGTGCAGGGCGTGGCCGAACTCGTGGAAGGTGGTGGTCACTTCATCCCAGGTCAGCAGCGAGGGCTGGCCGGCCGGCGGCTTGGGGATGTTGAGGTGGTTGGCCACCACCGGCTTGAAGCCGGTCAACTCGGACTGGGACACATAGGAGTTCATCCAGGCGCCGCCGCGCTTGGAGGCGCGTGCATACGGGTCGAAGATGAAGATCGCCAGCTGGCTGCCGTCGGCATCGAACACGTCATAGACGGTGACGTCGTCGTGGTAGACCGGCAGGTCGGTGCGCTGCTTGAAGGTCAGGCCGTATTCCTGGTTGGCGGCGAAGAACACGCCGTTTTCCAGTACGTTCTTCAGTTCGAAGTACGGCTTGAGCTGGGACTCGTCGAAGTTGTACTTGGCCTGGCGCACCTTCTCGCTGTAGAAGGCCCAGTCCCACGCTTCGAGCTGGAAGGTCGGCTTGCCGGCGGCCTTCTGTTCCTTGTCGATCATGGCCTGCAGGTCGGCGGCTTCGCGCTTGGCGTTGGCCACCGCAGCCGGGGCGAGCTGGCCGAGCATGGCATTGACCGCTTCGGGGGTCTTGGCGGTCTGGTTGGTCAGGTTGTACGCGGCGAAGTTGGCAAAGCCCATCAGCTTGGCCTTGTCGGCGCGCAGCTGCATGATGCGCGAGACCAGCGCGGTGTTGTCGAACTCACCGCCGCGGCTGCCGCGGGTGACGGACGCTTCGTAGATCTTCTGGCGCAGCTCGCGGTTGCGCAGGTTGGTCAACGGCGGCTGGCCGGTGGTGTTGAGCAGGGCGATGACGTACTTGCCATCCAGCTTGCGGGCCTTGGCGGCTTCGGCGGCGGCAGCGATCTGCTCGGCGGACAGGCCGTCGAGCTGCTTGACGTCGTCCACCACAACGGCCGAGGCATTCACTTCGTTCTGCACGTTCTGGCTGAACTTCGTGCCCAGGTTGGCCAGCTCGGCGTTCATCGCCTTGAGCTTGGTCTTGTCGGCATCATTGAGCTTGGCGCCGGCGCGGACGTAGCTGTCGTAGTACTTCTCGACCAGGCGCACGCCTTCGGCGTCGAGGCCGAGCTGGGTGCGGGTGTCGTACAGGGCCTGGATGCGGGCGAACAGCTTGCCGTTGAGGGCGATGGCGTCGCTGTGGGCGGCGAACTTGGCCGAGTAGTCGGCCTGCAGCTTCTTGCGGGCGTCGTTGGTGTCGGCGCCGACCAGGCTGAAGAAGACGGTGGTGGCGCGGTCGAGGGTGTCACCGCTCTTTTCCAGGGCAATGAGGGTGTTGTCGAAGGTCGGCTTGGCCTTGTTGTTGGCGATTGCCTCCACTTCCTTCAGCTGCTGGGCCATGCCGGCGTCGAAGGCGGGCGCGAAGTCGCTGTCCTTGATCTTGTCGAACTGCGGGTAGTGCAGGGGCAGGGGGCTGTCGGCGAAGAACGGGTTGGCCTGCTGGGCGTTGGCGGCCACGGGGGCGGCGGCGACGGCGGAATAGGCGGGCAGGGCAAGGCCGAGGGTCACGGCGACGGCAAGGGCAAGGCGGGTGGTCAAGGGGAATTCTCCGGTCAGACAAGTGCACGAGGTTACCCCGGCGCGATGGCGTGGGGCTTGTGTCGAAAGGCATGGGATTGCGGGTTGGAGCAGGCGTCGAATCGCTTGACGTCCGATTGCTGTGTTGGAACCGCAGGTGCCGCCCGCTGGCCTCCTCCGCATGAACCCGAATCGGTAGAGCCACCCCATGGGTGGCTGCTCTCGGCAGCAGCCCCACACCCCCACGGCGCTAAGATGATCCCCTTCCACCGGAGCCTTTCCCATGACCAGCGCATTCGATTTCTCGTTCGTGGACCTCACCGGCCAGCCACAGCCGCTGGAGCAGTACCGGGGCAAGGTGCTGCTGGTGGTCAACGTGGCCAGCAAGTGCGGCTTCACCCCGCAGTACGAGGGGCTGGAGGCGTTGTGTCGGGAGTACGCGGCACGCGGGCTGGTGGTGATCGGGTTCCCGTGCGWTCAGTTCGGGCACCAGGAGCCGGGCAACGCCGACGAGATCCGCAATTTCTGCTCGTTGACCTACGCGGTCGATTTCCCGCTGTCGGACAAGGTGGACGTCAACGGCGAGGGCGCGCATCCGCTGTGGCAGTGGCTCAAGGCGGAGAAGTCCGGGCTGCTGGGCACGCGCGGGATCAAGTGGAACTTCAGCAAGTTCCTGGTCGGGCGCGATGGGCAGGTGCTGGAACGCTATGCGCCGACCGACAAGCCGGAATCGCTGCGCGGGGATATCGAGGCGGCGCTGGGGTGATGCGGGCACTCGCCCCCGCCTGATCGCGGCAAGGTAGTGCCGGCCGCTGGCCGGCTCCTCGCACACGACGATCGTGGAAGGCTTCAGCCACGCATGGCGTGGCTCTACCGGGTGGCGAGTGGATGCGTGGAAGGCCCCAGCCACGCGGGGCGTGGCTCTACCGGGTGGCGAATGGGTGCGTGGAAGGCTTCAGCCACGCGTGGCGTGGCTCTACCTTCGGTGCGCCATTCGCGCTTACTTCTCGACGAACGCGCGCTCGAAGACGTAGTGGCCCGGGGTGCCGATGCGCGGGGAGGTCTGGAAGCCGCGGCTGTCCAGCACGGTGCGCAGGTCGGCCAGCATCYGCGGGCTGCCGCAGATCATGGCGCGGTCGTTTCCCGGATCCAGCGGCGGCAGGCCGAGGGTCTTCTGCATTTCACCGCTTTCCATCAACGAGGTCAGGCGACCCTGGTTGGGGAACGCCTCACGGGTGACGGCCGGGTAGTACAGCAGCTTGTCGCCGATCATCTCGCCGAGGAATTCGTGCTCGCGCAGTTCCTTCTCGAACAGGTCGCGGTAAGCCAGGTCCTTTTCGTAACGCACGCCGTGGGTGAGGATCACCTTGTCGAAGCGCTCGTAGGTTTCCGGGTCCTTGATCACCGACAGCCACGGCGCCAGGCCGGTGCCGGTGCCCAGCAGGTACAGGTGCTTGCCCGGGTGCAGGTCGCTGATCAGCAGGGTGCCGGTGGGCTTCTTGCCGACCAGGACCTTGTCGCCCGGCTTGATGTGCTGCAGGCGCGAGGTCAGCGGGCCGTCCTGGACCTTGATGCTGAAGAACTCCAGGTTCTCTTCCCAGTTGGCGCTGGCGATGGAATACGCGCGCAGCAACGGGCGTGCCTCGGTTTCCAGGCCGATCATCACGAACTGGCCGTTCTCGAAGCGGAAGCCGCTGTCGCGGGTCGTGGTGAAGCTGAAGTAGGCGTCGGTCCAGTGGCGGACCTCAAGCACCGTTTCGGCGCCGAAAGCGGAAGACATGGGGGTGGGGGTCTGATCTGTTTTGTCCCGTCCAGTTTATCTCAAATGAGATAAATTCTCATTGACTGGCCGGAAAGGCTTGTGGAGTGGGGGTTTCAACGGTACCCGGCCGCTTGCAGCTCGAACAATTCGGCGTAACGGCCCCCCTGGGTCATCAGTTCGGCATGGGTACCGCTGGCCTCGATCCGGCCGCCGGCCAGCACCAGAATGCGGTCGGCCATGCGTACCGAGGAGAAGCGGTGCGAGATCAGTACGGCGGTGCGCTGGTCGGACAGTTCCTTGAAGCGCTGGAACACCTCGAATTCGCTGCGCGCGTCCAGTGCGGCGGTTGGCTCATCGAGGATCATGACCTGTGCATCGCGCATGTAGGCGCGGGCGATGGCGATCTTCTGCCATTGCCCGCCGGACAGGTCCACGCCCTGCTTGAAGCGTCGGCCGATCAGCTGGTCGTAGCCGTTTGGCAGCGCGTTGATCACCTCATCGGCCATGCCGCGGCGGGCGGCGTCGCGGATGCGCGCATCGTCGGTCATTGCTTCGACCAGGCCGACGCCGATGTTCTCGCCCGCGCTCAGGTTGTAGCGCACGAAGTCCTGGAAGATCACGCCCATGTTGGCGCGCAGGTCATCCAGATCGTAGTCGCGCAGGTCGCGCCCGTCGAGCAGGATGCGGCCTTCGTCCGGGTCGTACAGGCGCGCCAGCAGCTTCACCAGCGTGGTCTTGCCGGCGCCGTTCTCGCCGACCAGCGCCAGCACTTCGCCGGCGTGCAGTTCGAAATCCAGGTGGCGCACCGCCCAGTTTTCCGCATCGGGGTAACGGAAGCCGACGTTCTCGAACACGAAGCCGTCGGTGATCGGCTGCGGGATCGCCACCGCATCGGTGCGCGAGTGGATCTCCGGCTGGATCTGGAAGAACGAGAACAGATCGTCCAGGTACAGCGCCTGCCCGGCCACCTGCGAGAAGCCGATCAGCAGCCCTTCCAGCAACTGGCGCAGGCGCAGGAAGCTGCCGGCCAGGAAGGTCAGGTCGCCGATCGAAAAATCGCCGCGCACGGTGCGCCACGCGATGTAGGCATACGCGGTGTAATAGCCCAGCGTGCCGAGCGCGGCCAGCAAGGTGCCCCAGAACGCGCGCTTGCGTGCCAACGCCCGGTTGGCGTGGAAGAACTTGTCGGCCAGGAACTTGTAGCGCTCGATCAGGAAGCGGTGCAGGTTGAAGATCTTCACCTCCTTGGCCGTTTCCACGCTGGCCCCGATCTGGCGCAGGTAATCGAGCTGGCGGCGCTCGGGCGTCCACTGGAAATTGAGCGAATAGCCGGCCGCGTTGAAGTGCGACTCGCCGATGAAGGCCGGCACCAGCGCCACCGCCAGCAGCAGGATCAGCCACGGCGCGTACACCAGCAGGCCCACCGCCAGGCTGGCCACGGTGATGGCGTCCTGCACCTGGCCGAACAGCTGGCTCATCAGGTTCATCCGGCCCATGGTCTGGCGCCGCGCGCGGTCCAGCTTGTCCTGCAGGTCCGGGTCTTCGAAGTCTTCCAGGTCCAGTTCGGCGGCGTGCTCCATCAGCCGCACGCTGGTGACGTTGGTGAACAGTTCCGAGAGCAGGCTGTCGGCATAGTTCACCGCGCGGCCCAGCAGGTCGGAGACGATCGCCAGGCCGAACTCCAGTGCGAGCAGGCCGAGTAGTGGATTGAGCACGCCGCTGGACAGTGCCTCGCCAAACGGCGGGAAGCCGGCTTCGTGCTGGCTCAGGTGCAGCGCCGCGTCGATGATCAATTTGCCCACGTACAACATCGCCACCGGCAGCAACGCACGGATCAGGCGCAGGCCCAGGCTGGCACTGGCCAGGCCGGGGCTCGTCTGCCAGACCTGACGCAGGAACGGGGGCAGGTTGCGCATCGCCTGGAAGCGTTCGCGCAGGCTGGGATTCTTCTGGCCGGAAGCGCCGGCGGCGGGGGAGGCGGGCATGCCGCTATTGTGCGCGCCCGTGCCGTGGCGGAGGGATGAATGCGTTGCACGCTACGACACCAAAGCGCGCAATTATCCAAATCGGTAGGTGCCGACCGTTGGTCGGTACGGCGCAGCACGGCAATCACACGGTGGGTGACGACCGTTGGTCGGCACGGCGCAGCACGGCAATCACGCGGTAGGTGCCGACCGTTGGTCGGCAC
>NZ_JBFULB010000125.1:0-10946 GCF_056400545.1 Stenotrophomonas sp. P5_A8
GAGCCATGCTCGGCACCTCCAACCCGAAACGAAGGACGCTGCTTCACTCTGGATCTCGCCTGCGCACCGGCCATGACTGCAAGGGCCGGCGTGGGTGGGYGATCAACGGCACTTCGCCTCGGCTTCGCCGAATCTCAGCACGGCAGGCCTGCCCGTCATTTGGGGAGAGGGTAGTGCCGAGCCATSCTCGGCACCTMCAACCCGAAACGAAGGACGCTGCTCCACTCTGGATCTCGCCTGCGCACCGGCCAGGACTGCAAGGGCCGGCGTGGGTGGGTGATCAACGGCGCTTCGCCTCAGCCCCGCCGAGTCTCAGCAAGGCATGCCTGCCCGTCATTCTGGGCAGAGGGTAGTGCCGAGCCATGCTCGGCACCTCCAGCCCCAAACGAAGGCCGCTGCTCCACTCTGGATCTCGCCTGCACACCGGGCATGGCTGCAAGGGTCGGTGCTGGTGGGCGATCAATGTCACTTCGCCTCAGCGTTGCCGGGTCTCAGCAAGGCAGGCCTGCCCGTCATTTAAGAAGAGGGTAGTGCCGAGCCATGCTCGGCACCTCCAACCCAAACGAAGGCCGCTGCCCGGCGTTGGTCTTTCCAGGCGTGCCGACCATCCTCGGCAGGACAGGGCAGGGCTGGGGTGGGGGCCGCGGTGCGGGACCGTCATGCGCCATGGATGGCGCATGCGAGCCCCCAGGGATGGATTCTCGGCGTGTCCCGCACCCCGGTCCGCCCCAGCCCTCTCCCCGATGGTGCGGGCGCGTTTTTGACCTTCGCGCCCGCTTCAGCGCGGCCAATAACCCCTCGCCACATACGCGCCAGTACAGACGCAGGGCGGTGTTCGGCCTTATCATTCGCCGTTCGATTTTTGCAGGCGGATGACCGCGTGACCGATTCCAATCTCGCATTCGTATTCCCCGGCCAGGGGTCGCAGTCGCTGGGCATGCTYGCCGAACTGGCCGAGCTGCACCCGCAGGTCCGCGATGCCTTCACCGAGGCCTCCGACGGCGCCGGTGTCGACCTGTGGGCGCTGTCGCAGGGCGGTCCCGAGGAAATGCTCAACCGCACCGAATACACCCAGCCGGCCCTGCTGGCCGCCAGCATTGGCGTGTGGCGCGTCTGGAATGCGGTGGGGGGTGCCAAGCCCGCCGTCCTTGCCGGTCACAGCCTGGGCGAGTACACCGCCCTGGTCGCCGCTGGCGCCCTCACCCTGCACGACGGCGCCCATCTGGTGCGCCTGCGCGGGCAGCTGATGCAGGACGCTGCCCCGGCCGGTGTCGGCGCGATGGCCGCCGTGCTCGGCGCCGAGGACGCCCTGGTCCAGGAGGTCTGCGTGCAGGCCGCCGGCAGCCAGGTGGTGGTCCCGGCCAACTTCAACTCCCCCGGTCAGATCGTCATCGGTGGCGACGCCGCTGCGGTGGACCGCGCGCTGGCGTTGCTGGCCGAGAAGGGCGTGCGCAAGGCGGTCAAGCTGGCCGTCAGCGTGCCCTCGCACACCCCGTTGATGCGCGAAGCCGCCAACCGCCTGGCCGAAACCATGGCCGGGCTGGACTGGCGCGCCCCGGCGCTGCCGGTGGTGCAGAACGTCGATGCCCGCGTGCATGACGGCATCGACGCCATCCGCCAGGCGCTGGTCCAGCAGCTGTACCTGCCGGTCCAGTGGACCGGCTGCGTACAGGCGCTGGCCGCCCGTGGCGTCACCCGCGTTGCCGAGTGCGGCCCGGGCAAGGTGCTGAGCGGATTGATCAAGCGCATCGACAAATCGCTGGACGCGCGCACACTGTCCACGCCCGCCGATTTCGAGGCTGCCCGCGAAACCTGGGCTGCCTGATCCTTCGACCGCGTTCGCGTCGCCCTGCCTTCGGGCCGGGCGCGTGGATCGGTCCCGTTCGAGGAACTACAGATGAGCAAGCCCCTTCAGGGTGAAATCGCACTGGTGACCGGCGCCAGCCGTGGCATCGGCGCCGCCATTGCCGACGCACTGGCCGCGCAGGGCGCGACCGTCATCGGCACTGCCACCACCGACGCCGGCGCTGCTGCGATCGGCGAGCGCCTGGCCGCTGCCGGCGGCCATGGCCGCGCGCTGAACGTGACCGACGCTGCTGCGCTGGACGCGGTGCTGGACGGCATCGCCAAGGAGTTCGGCGCCATCACCATCCTGGTCAACAATGCCGGCATCACCCGCGACAACCTGCTGCTGCGCATGAAGGAAGAGGACTGGCAGGCCATCCTGGACACCAACCTGACCAGCGTGTTCCGCACCTCCAAGGCGGTCATCCGCGGCATGATGAAGGCACGCCGTGGCCGCATCATCAACATCGCTTCGGTGATCGGCGTGACCGGCAATGCCGGCCAGGCCAACTATGCCGCCGCCAAGGCCGGCATCATTGCGTTCTCCAAGTCGCTGGCCAAGGAAATCGGCTCGCGTGGCATCACCGTCAATGTGGTCGCCCCCGGCTTCATCGACACCGACATGACCAAGGCGTTGCCCGAAGAACAGCGCACCGGCCTGGTCAAGTCCATCGCCCTGGAACGCCTGGGCGAAGCCTCCGACATCGCCAATGCGGTGGCGTTCCTGGCCGGTCCCTCGGCCAGCTACATCACCGGCGAAACCCTCCATGTGAACGGCGGCATGTACATGCCGTAAGCATGTGGCGCACGGACCGCGCCGCAAGTGGTTGATCTGAAAGGTGTTTTGCAGCGATGTAAGGCATCACCGGTTTCCACTACACTATCCCACGGTCATCCATTACCGGATGGCGTCATTTTTGAACCACTACTCCATCTGGAGCGATATCCAATGAGCACCATCGAAGAACGCGTCAAGAAAATCGTCGTCGAACAGCTTGGCGTCAAGGAAGAAGAAGTCACCAACAGCGCATCGTTCGTCGATGACCTGGGCGCTGACTCGCTGGACACCGTTGAACTGGTGATGGCGCTGGAAGAAGAGTTCGAGTGCGAAATCCCGGACGAAGAAGCCGAGAAGATCAGCACCGTCCAGGCTGCAATCGACTACATCAACGCCCACGTCAAGGCTTGATGTCAGGCGGCTTGCGCGCGGCGGTGGCACCTGCCCCAGCCGCGCGCGGCAATCCCATGGGGCCGCGCTTGCGGCCCTGTGCATTTAAGCGTTACACCGCGTCATACCCGCAACATCCGGGTCAGGAGAATCTGCAATGAAGCGTCGCGTCGTCGTTACCGGCATGGGCATGGTCTCGCCGTTGGGCAATGATATGGCCACCAGTTGGAAGGGCATTACCGAAGGCCGTTCCGGCATCGGTCCGCTGACCAACGTTTCGCAATCCTACCTGGACCGTTTCACCACCAAGATTGCAGGTGAGGTCAGGGACTTCGACATCACCGCCGACAACGAACAGTTCGGCACGTTCCGGGTCAGTGGCAAGGATGCCAAGAAGATGGACCCGTTCATTCATTACGGCCTCGGTGCCGCCTTCATGGCCTTGAACGATTCGGGCCTGGAAATCACCGACGGCAACGCAGAGCGCGTGGGTGCCATCGTTGGCGCCGGCATCGGCGGCCTGCTGGGTATCGAAGAACAAACCATCGATTTCCACGAGGGCAAGAAGATCTCGCCCTTCTACGTGCCCAAGACCATCATCAACATGCTCCCGGGGCAGTTGAGCATCATCACCGGCCTGAAGGGCCCGTCGTTCTCGGCGGTGTCGGCCTGCGCCACCTCCAACCATTCCATCGGCACCGCCATGCGCATGATCCAGTACGGCGATGCGGACGTGATGGTCGTGGGCGGCGCCGAGCGCGGCTCCTCGCCGACCGCACTGGGCGGCTTCTGCGCCATGAAGGCCATGTCCACCCGCAACGACGCGCCGGCGGAAGCCTCGCGCCCGTGGGACAAGGACCGCGACGGCTTCGTGCTGGGCGACGGTGCCGGCATCCTGATCCTGGAAGAATACGAACACGCCAAGGCGCGTGGCGCGCGCATCTATGCCGAGCTGGCCGGTTTCGGCGCCAGCTCCGATGCGTACCACATGACCGCCCCGAGCGAGAACGGCGAAGGCGCGGCGCGCTGCATGACCATGGCCCTCAAGGACGCCGGCGTGACCCCGGACCAGGTGGGTTACCTCAATGCGCATGGCACGTCCACGCCGCTGGGTGACCTGGGCGAAACCATGGCGATGAAGACCGCGTTCGGCGACCACGCCCACAAAATGATGGTCAGCTCCACCAAGTCGATGACCGGCCACCTGCTCGGCGCGGCCGGCGGTGTGGAAGCCATCTTCTCGGTGCTGGCGCTGCGCGACAACGTGATTCCGCCGACCATCAACCTGCACCAGCCCGGCGAAGGCTGCGACCTGGATTACGTGCCCAACACCGCACGCGATGCCAAGGTCGACGTGGTCATGTCCAACGGCTTCGGCTTCGGCGGCACCAACGGCACGCTGGTGTTCAAGCGGGTCTGATCCACTGCCGCCGCACACGCACCGGGCCGCCATCTTGGCGGCCTTGGTGTATCTGGCCTTCGCTCCTTCCGGTTTCCCGCCATGCTCCTGATCCAGCCGTTGCCCGCCACCACCGACCTGCTCGCGCTGCAGCGCGTGGCACCGCAGCGCTATCCGCTGCTGATGGAATCCACTGCCTCGGGTACCGCGCAGGGGCGCTGGGACCTGCTGCTGATGGGCAACGGCGAGGCGCAGGCACTGCATGCCGACGGCGTCGTCCGCGATGCCGAAGGGCAAGCGCACTCCGGCCGCTTCCTTGATGTGCTGGATGCGCACTGGGCCGCCCTGCGGCTGCCCCGCGAAGAGACGCTGTTGCCGTTCCGCGGCGGCTGGGCGCTGATGCTGGATTACGAGCTGGCCGGGCAGATCGAGACCGTGCTGCAGCTGCCGGCGCGCGCCGACGGGCTGCCCTCGGCACTGGCCCTGCGTTGCCC
Organism: Stenotrophomonas sp. P5_A8; assembly: GCF_056400545.1. Lineage (NCBI taxonomy): Bacteria > Pseudomonadati > Pseudomonadota > Gammaproteobacteria > Lysobacterales > Lysobacteraceae > Stenotrophomonas > Stenotrophomonas sp. P5_A8. Next base: position 4,907 of record NZ_JBFULB010000125.1, read on the forward strand.
GGCTGCGGTGCTGCACGACCGCGTGCTCGGCCAGTACCACGCGGTGTGCGAGCCTGACCACGACGCGTTGCTGCAGACGCTGCTGGCCGACCTGCAGGCGAGCGCCGCGCTGCCGTCATTGCCGGCCTGGCAGCCACCGGCAGACATGCATGAAGACGCGCCGACGCGCTTCACCGACGGCGTCGGCAAGGTGATCGATTACCTGCGTGCCGGCGACGTGTTCCAGGTCAACCTGTCGCGGCGCTGGCAGGCGCAGTTCAGCGACACGCTGTCGCCGCAGGCGCTGTACGCCCAGTTGCGGGTCGCCAACCCGGCACCGTTCGCCGGGCTGTTCATGGCGCAGGGCAGGGCGGTGGTCAGTTCCTCGCCGGAGCGGTTGGTGTCGGTGCATGGCGATGACGTGCAGACCCGTCCCATCGCAGGGACCCGCCCGCGCTTCGCCGGGGACGACGATGCCGCGCGTATCCGTGAGCTGGTCGGCCATCCCAAGGAGCGCGCCGAGCACGTGATGCTGATCGACCTGGAGCGCAACGACCTGGGCCGCATCTGCACACCGGGCAGCGTGGAAGTGGATGAGCTGATGACCGTGGAMAGCTACGCGCATGTGCACCACATCGTCAGCAACGTGCGCGGCCGCCTGCGCGAGGGCGTCAGCCCCGGCCAGGTGATCGCCGCCACCTTCCCCGGCGGCACCATCACCGGCTGCCCCAAGGTGCGCTGCATGCAGATCATCGCCGAGCTGGAACAGACCGCGCGTGGCGCCTATACCGGTGCGTTCGGCTGGCTGAACCGCGACGGCGACCTGGACCTGAACATCCTGATCCGCACCGCCGAGGTGAGCGCGGGCAGCGCCGCGTTCCGTACCGGCGCCGGCATCGTGGTCGATTCGGACCCGGACAAGGAACTGGACGAAACCCGCGCCAAGGCGCGCGGCCTGATGCGGGCGCTGGGCCGGCATGATTGAGCCGTTTGGCGGTGTGCAGCACCCGCGCGGTATGCTGCGCGGCGGCGAAATCGATTCGAGGTGACCATGGCGGGTGCGAAACGGGGTTGTCTGGCCGTGCTGGCGATGCTGCTGTTGGCAGCAGTGCTGCTGGCCGGTGCGGGGGCGTGGTTCTGGCACAGCCAGAGCGGCTTCGCCGATGCGCCGCTGACGCCCGACCAGCCCAGCATGGTGATCGCCCCCGGCGACGGCCTGAACACCGTCCTGGGCAAGCTGCGCGCGGTCGGCGTGGACGAGGGCAGCGACACCCAGTGGCAGCTGCTGGCGCGCCAGCTGGATGCGGCCGGCAAGCTCAAGGTGGGCGAGTACGCGCTGGATGCCAGCCTGACCCCGCGCGCGCTGCTGCTGCGCATGCGCCAGGGCCGGGTGCTGCAGCACCGGGTAACCATTGTCGAGGGCTGGAACATTCGTCAGCTGCGCGCCGCGCTCAAGCGCGCCGATCCGCTCGTGCACACCACCGACGGCCTGGACGATGCGGCGCTGATGAAGGCGCTGGGCTTCCCCGGCGAACATCCGGAAGGCCGCTTCCTTCCCGAGACCTATGTGTATCAGCGCGGCGACAGCGACGTGGACGTGCTCAAGCGCGCGCACGCCGCCATGGAAAAGGAACTGACCGCCGCCTGGGACAGCCGCAGCGACGACCTGCCGCTGAACTCGCCTTACGAACTGCTGACCCTGGCCTCGATCATCGAGAAGGAAACCGCGCTGCCCAGCGAGCGTCCGCAGATTGCCGGCGTGTTCGTGCGCCGGTTGAAGATCGGCATGCGCCTGCAGACCGATCCCACCGTGATCTACGGCATCGGTAGCAGCTACGACGGCAACATCCGCAAGCGCGACCTGACCACCGACACGCCCTACAACACCTACACCCGCGCCGGTCTCACCCCGACGCCGATCGCCATGCCCGGCCGCGACGCACTGCATGCCACCGCCCAGCCGGCTGCCGGCAATGCGCTCTACTTCGTTGCAGTGGGCGATGGCAGTGGCGCGCACGTGTTCTCGGCCAACTACGCCGACCATAACGCCGCCGTTGCCCGCTACCTGCAGCAGCTGCGCCAGCAGCGCAGCCAGGCGGCCCCGCAGTGACCGCCGCGCTGCTGCGCCACCCGCGCTTTGTCAGCCTGGAAGGTGGCGAGGGGGCCGGCAAGACCACCGCGATCAACGCGCTGCGCGATGCACTGCGCGCGCGCGGGCATGAGGTGCTGCTGACCCGGGAGCCGGGTGGCACGCCGCTGGCCGAGCGCATCCGCGCGCTGGTCCTCAAGCCGGACATCGAGATCGCCGCCGAGCCGCTGTCGGCCGAGGCCGAGCTGCTGCTGGTGTTCGCCGCGCGCGCCCAGCACGTACGCCAGGTGATCCAGCCGACGTTGCGCCGGGGGGCCTACGTGATCAGCGACCGCTTCACCGATTCCAGCTACGCCTACCAGGGCGGTGGACGTGGCCTGGATCCGGCCTGGATCGCCGACCTGGAGCGTCGCGCGGTCGGCCTGCTGCCCGGCCTGACCCTGCTGCTGGACGTGGACGTGGCAGTGGGGCGCGCCCGCGCCAACGGCCGCGACATGTGGCCGGACCGTATCGAGAGCGAACAGGACGACTTCTTCCAGCGGGTACGCGCGGTGTTCCGCCAGCGCGCTGGCGAGGATCCCGCCCGTTTCCGCCTGATCGACGCCAGCCAGGACCAGGCCGGCGTCGCCGCGGCGGTGGTGGCTGCCGTGGATGTGTGGCTGGCGCAGGCACCGGAGAGCTGAGATGAGCGAGACCTTTTCCCCCTGGCAGAAACGCGCGTATGACCAGACGGTGGCCGCGCTGGATGCCGACCGACTCGGCCATGGCCTGCTGATCTGCGGCCCGGCCGGGCTGGGCAAGCGCGCGGTGGCACTGCGCATGGCCCAGCACATCCTGTGCAGTGGCGAGCCCGCGGCGGCCAAGCGCAGCGCGCAGCTGATCGCCGCCGGTACCCACCCGGACCTGCAGCTGATCTCGTTCATTCCCAACAAGTCCGGCGACAAGCTGCGCACCGAGATCGTGATCGAGCAGGTCCGCGAGATCTCGCAGAAACTGGCGCTGACCCCGCAGTACGGCATCGCCCAGGTGGTGATCGTCGACCCGGCCGACGCGATCAATCGCGCCGCCTGCAACGCGCTGCTCAAGACGCTGGAAGAGCCGCAACCGGGCCGCTACCTGTGGCTGATCAGCAGCGACCCGGCGCGCCTGCCGGCGACCGTGCGCAGCCGCTGCCAGCGCCTGGAATTCAAGCTGCCGCCCCGCGAGGAAGCGCTGGCCTGGCTGCAGTCGCAGGGCCACACCGAGGCCACTGCCCGCGAGGCGTTGGACGCGGCGCGTGGCCACCCGGGGCTGGCCGATGAATGGCTGCGCGATGACGGCCTGGCGCTGCGCAAGCAGGTGGCCACCGATCTGGAGGCACTGGTGGCCGGCCGCACCGGGGCGGTCGAGCTGGCCCAGCGCTGGGCAGGGGACGACAACGCGGCCTTGCGCCTGCGCCACGCCGCCGACCTGGCGCTGGCCCAGGCCAGCGCGGGCGGCTTGACCGATCCGGATCGATTGCACAAGCTGGCGGCGTGGTTCGACGCCGCCAACCGTACCCGCGATCTGCTGCGCACCACCGTGCGCGCCGACCTTGCGGTGGTGKAATTGTTGTTGGCCTGGAACAAGGTCAACGAGCGGCAAGCAAAGGGGAATAGAGCATGAGTGCCACCAACGCCCGCCAGGGCATCCTGTCGCTGGCGGTCAAGGACAAGGCCGCGCTGTACAGCGCGTACATGCCGTTCGTGAAGAATGGCGGGGTCTTCGTGCCCACCCCCAAGCGCTACTTCCTGGGCGATGAGGTGTTTCTGCTGCTGACCCTGCCCGACTCCAGCGAGCGCCTGCCCGTGGCCGGCAAGGTGATCTGGGTGACCCCCGCCGGCGCCCAGGGCAACCGGGCGGCCGGCATCGGCGTGCAGCTGGCCGAAGGGGCGGAAGGGGAGAACGTGCGCCACCGGATCGAGACGCTGCTGGCCGGCATCCTCACCTCGGACAAGCCCACCCACACGATGTGAAGAAAATTCGGCAAAACCGTTGACGTCGAAATTTGCCGCCCTATAATGAGCGGCTCAGCAGCATCGGGCGGTTAGCTCAGCGGTAGAGCATTGCCTTCACACGGCAAGGGTCACAAGTTCGAACCTTGTACCGCCCACCACGCTGCAACATGAAGAAGCCGGCCCTTGGGTCGGCTTTTTTGTTGCCTGCGGGTTGGGGGGGGCGGCGCATCCTTGTACTCAGGCATCACCTTGCCCGCAGTCAGCAGGCGCTCGTCAGGGATGGCGCTGGCATGGATTCCGCATTGGATACAGTCGCGCGGGATGGACCCGACGTCCGGTGGTGAAGGATGGGGCCGCCACGCAACATGAACCGTTGGGGCGATATATTCTCTCCACCTCGGCCATTGAGGTTGGACCGAGGCTACGCGCATGCGACAAGCCAACGGACGACAGGAGACCATGATGCGATGCAGGTCGTTTCGCCGATGGGCGGCAATCATTACCCTCGCCGCTGTAGTACTTCCGCTGTCCGGTTGTGCCGCCGCAGGGGACGGAAAAGTCGTCCCGGCTCAGGGACAGACCACACTGACAGGAGTTCGACCCATGCTGGAATCCATCTATGCCTCGGCAACGCCGGTTCGCTTCGAGCAACTTGACGTCAGCGACCTTGTCGCCGAGCACTTTCCCGCCGGCACGGGCCGGGCCGTAGTCAAGGAGGCATTCCTTGCGTCGGCGTCGTCGAAGATCGTCGAGGAGACGCCGCAAAAGCTGGTGGTCCGGGACAACAAGGGTCAGGCGATGCTCGATCCGGATGCACGTTCGATCGTGATGACCTTTTCCTTCGACACCCAAGGGGCATTGATCGCCGTGAAGGCGATTCATCTCAAGTACCAGTAGTCATAAGGATCGGGCCATGGACGAGAAGATCGAGATCGGATATCGCAATATCGGATCGGTGCTGGGCAAGGAGTACCACCACAAGTTCATCCTCTACACCGACCGTAATGGCGAGCAACACACCATCAGCGGATGGACCGGCGATGCCCAGGTGGGATTGCCGTATGGACGGATACAGGTGGAGGCTAACCTCGTCTACGACGCCGCCAATCCAGACCATCCGAAAAATCCCAATGCCACTGGCCAGGCGCAATATCGCGAGCGGATTGCCAGCGGTGCCGACCTGTCCGGGACGTGGGCGCAGATGGTGGCCAACGCCCAGGGCAAGGACGACAAATACCCCTACGACCCGCAGCGGCAGAATTCCAACACCTTCGCCGACAGTGTGCTGCGCGATGCGCATCTCCGCGAGCCCACCCAAGATGGCGTCGGCGGACATTGGGCGCCCGCATCGGGTCGCCCGCTGGATCATTCTCTAAAGCCCGTGGTGCCGGGGCTGGGCACCTCGGGGAATACGTTCAGCGCCAACGATGCTGCCGCCGATCCGGGACGCGAGGTGCAATTGCGCGCCAACCCGCTCTATCGGCAGGCGCTCGCTGGGCTGGAGCAGCTCGGACCCGAGGTGCAATTGCGCGCCAACCCGCTCTATCGGCAGGCGCTCGCTGGGCTGGAGCAGCTCGGACCCGAGGTGGGTGTGTATGCAGATGTGCAGGACAAGGAACGTATCGCCGCTGCGCTCGCACTGCGGGCCCGTACGCATGTGCCTCCGATACCGGAGATCCATGAAGTCGTGCCCAGCGCGACCAACGGCAATGTGTTTGCGGTCTGGAAGAGCGCAGACAACGATCAGWTTGTGATGCGTGCTCACGTCGATCGGGGCGAAGCGACGCAGCAGCCTTTGATGCAGAATCTGCAGGCATTGGAAACAGCAGATGCGCAGCAGGTGCGCGCGCAGGCGCAGGCGCAGGAACAGAGCCAGAATCAGAACGAGGTCGGTCGAGCAACAATGCGAATGGGGTGAACGATGGCCGCTGAACGGGCACGAGCCGCGGCCTGCGCTGATTCACATGGCAATTCAACCGAACGTATTGTGCATGGC
>NZ_JBFULB010000126.1:0-10829 GCF_056400545.1 Stenotrophomonas sp. P5_A8
ATGCAGAACTGGGCCGACGACGGCAGCGGTGACTGCCGCGCCGAGGACGATCGCCGCGATGCGGTGGCCGTCTGCGGGCTGCTTGGCATCCCGTTCCATTTCCGCGATTTCTCCAGCGAGTACTGGCAGGGCGTGTTCGAGCACTTCCTGGCCGAATACGCGGCCGGACGCACCCCCAACCCGGACGTGCTGTGCAACCGCGAGGTCAAGTTCAAGCACTTCCTGGATGCCGCCCGCGCGCTGGGTGCCGAGCGCATCGCGACCGGCCACTACGCCCGCGTGGCACAGGTGGGTGGGCGTTGGGCGCTGCTGCGCGGCGCCGACCGCAGCAAGGACCAGAGCTATTTCCTGCACCAGCTGGGGCAGGAGCAGCTGGGCGCCACGCTGTTTCCGATCGGCGACCTGCAGAAGAACGACCTGCGCCGGATCGCCCGCGATGCGCGGCTGCCGACGCACGCCAAGAAGGATTCCACCGGCATCTGCTTCATCGGCGAGCGCGACTTCCGCGAGTTCCTCGGCCGTTACCTGCCGGCCAAGACCGGTGAGATCCGCGATCCCGATGGCGCGCTGATCGCCGAACACCCCGGCGTGTTCTATTTCACCCTGGGCCAGCGCGAGGGCCTGAACATCGGCGGCGTGCGTGGCCGCCCGGCGGCGCCCTGGTACGTGGTGGGCAAGGATGTGGCCAGCAACATCCTGTATGTGGACCAGGACCGCGACAGCCCGTGGCTGCTCTCGACCCGGCTGCACTCGGAGACCGCGCACTGGATTGCCGGCGCCCCGCCCGCCCGCCGCTTCAGCTGCACCGCGCAGACCCGCTACCGGCAGCCGGACGAGGCCTGCGAGGTGCAGGTCAACGACGATGGCACGCTGCTGGTGCGGTTCGCCCAGCCCCAGCGCGCCGTCACCCCCGGTCAATCGCTGGTGTTGTATGACGATGAGGTCTGCCTGGGTGGCGCGGTGATCGCCGCCACCGATGCGCCGCTGGAACAGCGCCTGCGGACCGTTCCTTCCCCCTTCGAGGTACCTGCTGCATGAGTTTTTCCGTCGACGACCGCGTTCTTGCTCTGGCCGGCATCGCCCAGGCCCTGCAGCAGGTGCGCCGCATCGCCGAAACCGGCCATTCCGAGGCGGCGGTGGTGCGCACCGCGATCGACAGCGTGTTTCGCATCGATGCCGACAGCCCGCAGGCCATCTACGGCAGCCCGTCCAACGTGGCCCCGGGCCTGCGCCTGTTGCACAACTACTTCCGCAACCAGGGCCAGGACGAGTCGCTGCCACGGCTGGCGCTGGCGGTGCTGCAGCTGGAGCGCCGTTTCGTGCGTGAGCATGCGGTGGTGGAGACGGTGAGCCAGGGGATTGCCCGTGCCCAGCGTCAGGCCACCGAACTGGGCGACAGTGCCCATCCGGACGTGCTGGCCGCCCTCGGCGGGCTGTACGCGGACACCATCAGCAACCTCAAGCCGCGGGTGATGGTCCAGGGCAACCCGCATTACCTGGGCCAGGCCGGGGTGGTGGCCGAGATCCGCGCGCTGCTGCTGGCGGCGGTGCGCTCGGCGGTGCTGTGGCGCCAGACCGGCGGCCAGTACTGGGACTTCCTGTTTTCGCGCAAGGTGATGATCGAGGCGGTGGACCGCCAGCTGCGCTGATTCACGGCGACGGGACGGGCTGCGTGCAGCCACCCGTGGGGTGGCTCTACCCCCGGGTGCGGGTGCGGCGAACGTTTTCGAGGGAATGTGCAGTGCAGCACTAAAGCAAATGGGGGTACGGCCGATACCTCAACCGTGCACTTCCCGAGAACGTCCATGTACTCACGCATCTTCATCCGTCTGGCCGCCCCCCTGGTCCTGACCCTGCTCCTTCCTTTCGCCATCGGCTTCGACTGGCCTGTCGCCCTGCGTTGGGCGATCCTGACCACGATGACGCTCAGCTGGCTGGGCTTTGCCTGGTGGACCGCACGGGCCCAGACCCAGCGCTCCCCCGAGCATGCCCGCATCCTGCGCGAGCAGGACCAGCTGCTGACCGAGCTGCGTTCCTTCGTCGCCAACGAAGTGGACGGCTCGCGCGGCGAAGTCGAACGCGCCCGTGACCTGATCCGCCATGCGGTCAGCGGCCTGGGTGGCAGCTTCGACGCCATGAACCGCAAATCGCGCCAGCAGAGCCAGGCATTGGCCCGGATCGTCGACCGTGCCGGTGAAGACGGTGGCGCCGGCGTCGACGTGGCCCGTTTCGCCCAGCATGCCAGCCATCGCATGGAGCAGCTGGTGGAAGCGCTGGAACAGGTCAGCGGCCAGAGCAGCAACACCGTGCAGCACATCGATCAGATGGCCCAGCACCTGGATGGCATCTTCGCGCTGCTCGAAGACGTCAAGTCGATCGCCGACCAGACCAACCTGCTGGCCCTGAACGCAGCCATCGAGGCGGCACGTGCCGGTGAAGCCGGTCGCGGCTTTGCGGTGGTCRCCGACGAGGTGCGCAACCTGTCCGAGCGTTCGACCACCTTCAACGAGCAGATCCGCAAGTTGGCGCACAGTTCCAAGGACGCCATCGCCAAGGTCCGCGAGACGGTCTCGAACATGGCCTCGCGTGACATGGACCGCTCCCGCGAAGCGCGCCACGAAGCGGCGCAGATGCTGGACAACGTGGCCCAGATCAACGCGTCGCTGGGTGACGGCATGCGCGAGATCTCCGAGTGCGGCCGTGCCATCGACAGCAGCGTGGCCGAAGCGGTCCGCGCCCTGCAGTTCGAGGACATCGCCACCCAGGCCCTGGGCGGCGTGCATACCCATCTGGACCGCCTGACTGCGATCAACCGCGAAGCGGTGGCCCTGCAGGAACTGCTGCACCGTAATGGCGGCGTGTTCGACGAGGAAGTGGTCAGCGCCCTGCAGCGCACCGGCAGCCGCCTGCGCGAGATGCGCAGCGAGTGGGAGCGTCCGCCGCACAAGGCCGTGGCCCAGCAGAGCATGGCCGCCGGCGCGGTCGAACTGTTCTGATCGACTTGACGCGTGCCGGTTCCGGCACGACCAACGGCCCCGGTTTCCCCGGGGCCGTTGCGCTTCCAACACTCGTCCTGGCTGCAGATGATCGCCCGATGTCGTTGACTCCCTCCCCCAGCGCTGCCTCCCCTTCTCCCGCTGCCATGACCGACGTGGTCGGTACGCCGACCGGGCGTGCCGTGGCCCCGGCGGTCCCGGTGGTGCTGGGAGCCCCGGTAGCCGAACCGCTGCGGGGCCGCGCCCTGATCGGGCGGCTGGAGCAGTTGGCGCAGGCAGAGCTGGGACAGCTGGCCGAGCGCAACGGCATGGCCGATAGCGCCCTGCCGGCCCCGGTCGACCCGGCGCTGGCCGGACTGGCCTGGGATCTCGGGTTGAGTGGCGAGGCCGCCGTCAAGGCCGCGCGCGACCGGTAAGCGGAGAGCAGCCGAGCATGGCTCGGCTCTACCCATGCAATCGCGCCCCCCGGTAGTGCCGAGCCATGCTCGGCATCGCACCCCACAGGAACCGCAAATCCGGTAGTGCCGAGCCATGCTCGGCAGCGCACCCCACAGACACCGCAAATCCGGTAGTGCCGAGCCATGCTCGGCAACGCACTCCGCGCAGCAGGCACGTTCGCCCCCTGCCCGATACGAAGCGTTTGTCATTACCCAGGTCGGCACCCGGCCTGAAACCCGGCATTGCCTGGCGTTGGGAAAGCTGACCAAGAGCAGCCGAGCATGGCTCGGCTCTACCGCCGATGAGGGCGGATCGCGCACCCGGTAGTGCCGAGCCATGCTCGGCAGCCGCCGATGAGGGCGGATCGTGCACCCGGTAGTGCCGAGCCATGCTCGGCAATGCACCACAGACACCGCAAAACCGGTAGTGCCGAGCCATGCTCGGCAACGCATTMCCCGCGCAACACCGCGCCCGCGCGTGAGCGCAGCGAGGCAAGGCATGGCCGTCCCCCGTTGGGTCAGACGGCGTGGGTCAGCGCCACCAGGGCCTCGCGCGGGGCCATCTGGGCGCCGCCGGCCTTGAGCCACTGCGCCAGGTCGCGCGGGGTCAGCGGGCGCGAGTACAGGTAGCCCTGGATTTCGTCGCAGCCCTGGCGACGCAGCATCGCCTCTTCCTGCTCGGTCTCCACGCCTTCGGCCACCACCTTCATGCCCAGCGCGTGGCCGAGATGGACGATGGCCTGGGTGACTTCGGCAGTGCCGGTGTCGTGCAGCATGCCCTGGACGAAGCTGCGGTCGATCTTCAGGCGACCGACCGGGAAACGGTTGAGGTAGTGCAGGTTGGAGAAGCCGGTACCGAAATCGTCCACCGCCAGCGGTACGCCGTGGCGTTCGAGCACGTCAAAGCAATGGCGCAGCACGTCGGTGTCGCGGATCAGGGCCGACTCGGTGAGTTCCAGCTCCAGCCGCTGCGGCGGCCAGCCGTGGGCATGGCAGATGTCGATGACGCGTTCGGCAAAGCCGCGGTCGCGCAGCTGCACCGCCGAGACGTTCACCGCGACGCGATCGAACTGCAGCCCGGCGGCCTCCCAGGCAGCCGCCTGGCGGCAGGCCTCGGCCAGCACCCAGTCGCCGATACGCACGATTTCCCCACACTTTTCAGCAATCGGGATGAACTCGGCCGGGCTGCAGTAGCCGATACCGGGGCGGTGCCAGCGCAGCAGCGCTTCGATCGCCGGCGGCTGGTCGTGCGCGGCATGCAGCAGCGGCTGGTAGGCCAGGGTGAATTCTTCGCGCTCGATCGCGCCCAGCAGCGCGTGCTCGATTTCCAGCTTGCGCTGGATGCGCATCAACGCATCCTGGCTGTAGTACTGGTAGGTGTTGCGGCCCGCTTCCTTGGCCGCGTACATCGCCGCGTCGGCGGCGCGCAGCAGTGAGTCGAAATCGGTGCGGCCTTCATCCAGCATGGCGATGCCGACGCTGGCGCCGACCTTGAGCGTGGTCTCGCCACGCTGCAGCGGTTCGGCCAGCGAGGCGATCAGTTTGCGCGCCACATGACCGGCGTCTTCCGGCTCGGCCAAGTCGCGCAATACCACGATGAACTCGTCGCCGCTGAAACGGCCGAACAGATCGGCGTTGCGCAGGTTCTGGTGCAGGCGCGACGCCGCGGCCTTGAGCAGTGCGTCGCCGGTGGCGTGGCCGAAGGTGTCGTTGATGGTCTTGAAGCCATCCAGGTCGATGAACAGCATCGCCAGCGGCGCGCCACGGTCACGGGCTTCCTCGATCGCATCGGCGGTCTGCTCGCGCAGCAGCATGCGGTTGGGCAGCCCGGTCAGCAGGTCGTAGTGGGCCAGCAGTTCGATGCGTTCGTTGGCTTCGCGCTCGCGGGTGATGTCACGGAACAGCACCACGAAGCGGGTCGGCAGGCCGTCGCGCCGGTCCAGCTCGATCAGCACCTGCACCCAGATGCGCAGCCCGGACTGGCGGTAGAAGCACAGGTCCAGCTGCTCGGGCAGGCCGCCGTCGGCGATGCGGGCGAGCGCGGCCTCGAAGGCGTCGCGCGAGTCCTGGCTGTACAGCGCCAGCGCCTGGTCCAGGCTGATTGGCTCCTTGCGCAGGCCATGGATGCGATAGCACTCCTCGGTCCACTGCATGTGCCGGGTGGTCACCTCGATCTCGCAGCCGCCGATGCGGCCCAGTGCGGAGACGCGGTTGAGCAGCTCGGTACGCCAGCGGATCAGCGCATCGGTCTGGTGTTGTTCGGTGATGTTCTGGACCTGGCCAAGCAGGCGCTGGATGCGCCCATCAGCGCCCAGCAACGGTTGCATCCACAGGCGCAGGTGCAGGGCGCCTTCGCGTTCGCGCGGCAGTTCCAGTTCCAGCGTGGCCGGCTTGCCATCGTGCAGCATGCGCCGCCAGGCGTGGCGCAGCAGGCTGCGTGAGCGCGGTTCCAGGCGGCGCAGCCAGCGCCGACGACCGGTCAGCGGATCATCCCCCACCCCGAGCAGGGCGCGGAACTCGGGCGACCACCAGAACTSGCGGCTGCCCGGGTCCCACGACCAGCTGCCCATGCTGGCGATGCGCTGGGCTTCGCGCAGGTGCACCTGCTGTTCCAGCAGCAGCGCTTCCATCTGTTTTTGCGCCTGGATGTCGGTATGGGTGCCGACCATGCGCAGCGGCTGGCCATCCGCCGTGCGCGCGACCACCCGGCCGCGATCCAGCACCCAGCGCCAGTCGCCGTCGGGGTGCCGCACCCGGTACTGGGCGGCGTAGACCTCGCCTTCGCCACGCAGGTGCGCATCCAGCGCCGCGCGCACGGCCGGCTGGTCGTCAGCATGGATGGGGGCCAGCAACGCGCCCGCCGCGTCGCCGCGGGTGACATCTTCGGCCGGGACCGGTTGCCCGTCCCAGCGCCGCGAGCGGGTCACCGCGTCGCTGGGCACGTCCCAGTCCCACAACCCGTGGCCGGCGTGGTCCAGGGCCAGCTCCCAGCGGCTGCCGGCGTAGCTGTCCACCGGCTCGGGCACGCTCAGGGTGAAGGCCAGCAGGTTGCCGTCCGGGTCATGCACCGCGCGCATCCAGCCATCGAAGCGGCCACGGGGGCCGCCGGGCAGCTGGCAGGGAATCAGGCCGCCATCGGCGGCCAGCAGGCGCAGGTCTTCAAGCAGCTCGCCGTAGGCCGCCACGGTTGCCGGCAACCCATGCTCGCGCGCCGCCGGGTTGGCCGCCAGCGGACGCCCGGTCCGGTCCAGGATGACCAGGGCCGAGGCCAATGGGTGCTGCAGCAGACTCGCGATAATCCCTTGGTCCACGCGGTAAGACTCCGATAACGCACCCGACAGCCGGGAACGCAATCGTTAGCGGCGGATTTTACGGATAGTTGAGTGGCGCCCTGCGTGCGGCCCCCAAACCGGACCACACCCACTAAGATGCAGGTCGCCCGTCACGATCCGGTCCCTGCCCCGTCCATGCCCGTCCCCCCGTCCGGTCAAGCCTCCCCGTCCACGCCCGAACGCCCGCTCGCCCAGGCCCTGCGCCGCGACCGCTGGCGGGTGGTGGCGGGCTATCTGGTGCTGGCCCTGGTGTGGATTCTGTGCAGCGATGCCGCCGTGCAGGTGCTGGCCCGGGACATGGCCTCGGCGGCCCGCTGGCAGACCGCCAAGGGCGCGTTCTTCGTGATCACCAGCGCGGCGCTGATCTACCTGCTGCTGCGACCGCTGGCCCAGCATGTGCTGCATGCCCATTCCCGGCTGGAGTGCTCGGAGACCCGTCACCGGCAGATGTTCCAGGGCAACCCCGGTCCGATTCTGGTGTACGACCTGGATTCGCTGGCGATCCTGGATGTGAACCCCGCCGCGAGCAGCCTGTTCGGCTGGAGCCACGAGGAGTTCACGGCGATGCCGATCAGCGCGCTGTGGCCGACCGGCGATGAGCCGCTGCTGGCGGCCAAGCTGGAACAGATCCGCGCCGCGCCCGAGCAGCTGTGCGTGATCACCGCCGACCTGCAGCTGCGCGATGGTGCCCGCCGGCGCATGGAGATGCGCAGCACCTTCATCGAGTACGGCGGCCACCGGGCGCGCCTGCTGATCGCCATCGACCGCACCAGCGAGGACCAGGCGCTGCGCCGCCGCGACCAGGCGCTGGCGCGGGTGGAGGAAGCACATGAGATGGCCAGGATCGGCGCCTGGGAAGTCGATCCGGCGACCGGGCTGGGCCGCTTCTCCAACCAGGTCTACCACCTGCTCGGCCGGCGCCCGCCGGAGGCCCGACGCTGGCACCGCTTCGAGGAACTGCTGGTGCCGGCCGACCCGGCCACCGCCGCGCTCAGCGAACAGCTGCTGCAGGACATGAGCGGCGAGCAGGTGCAGATCGACGTACTGCTGCCCCTGTTGGCGATGGACGGGCGCGCGCTGATGGTGCACCTGCGCGCCGAGAGCGGCCACGACGACGCCGGCCGCCCGCGCGTGCTGGGCACCTTGCAGGACGTGACCGAGCGCGAGCAGTCGCGGCGCCTGCTGCGCGAGCGCGAGGAGCAGTTCCGGGAGCTGGTGCGGGTACTGCCTGACGGCGTGGTGATCCTGTCCGACGAACACGTGCTGTATGCCAACGCCTGCGCGGCCGCGCAGTTCGGTTACGGCCAGCACACCCTGCTGGGCGAGCCGCTGGCCGCATTGGTGGCCGCCGAAGACCTGGCCCGGGTGCGCGCGCAACTGTTCGCGGCCATCCCACTGCCCAGCACCGGCGCCGGGGAAGTGATCGGCATGCGCCGGCTGGCCGGTGAGCGCTTCCAGGCCGGGCTGGCGGTGGGCGATGTGCGCTATGGCGGTCGCAACTGCAAGCTGCTGATCGTTCGCGACCTGAGCGAGCCCGAGCGCATCCGCGAAGCGCTGGAGACCAGCAACCGCGAACTGCAGGCCATGGCCGGACGCCTGTTCTCGCTGCAGGAAGACGAGCGCCGCGCGATCTCGCGCGACCTGCACGACGACATCGGCCAGGCGATCACCGCGATGAAGCTGTCGGCCTACGCCGCGCAGGACGAAGCCGATCCGGCGCGCCGCGGCGAGGATCTGGAGCAGATCATCCAGCTGGCCGATGCCACCGTGGGCAAATTGCGCGACATTTCCACCCTGCTGCGCCCGCCGCAGCTGGACGCGCTCGGCCTTGAGGCCGCGCTGCGCTGGCAGGCCGGCATGCTGTTCCGCTCGGCGGCGATCGAACTGCTGCCGGACATCCAGTCGCTGCCGCGGCGACCGCAGGGCGATATCGAGCAGGCCTGCTTCCGCATCGCCCAGGAAAGCCTGACCAACGTGCTGCGGCATGCCCGCGCCAGCCAGGTAAGCCTGCAGCTGCACGACGTGAACGACCACGGCCTGCACCTGCAGGTACGCGACGATGGCGAAGGCTTCGACCCGGACGGTCCGCGTGGGTTGGGGCTGATCGTGATGCGCGAACGCGCGCAGAGCGTCGGCGGCACCCTGCGCATCGAATCGGCGCACGGCGCCGGCACCCTGGTCGACCTGTACCTGCCGTATCGCATCAGCGATGCGGCCACTCCCGATACATTGGAACATTGAACATGTGGAACCCTTCCCTGCCCCTGGTCAGCATCGAGRATGCGCCGCCGCGCCTGGGCGCGGGCAATCCCGAGCTGCAGGCGATGGTCAGCGACGCCGCCTCCGGCGGCACCCCGCTGATGCTGATGCATGTGGACATCGACCATTTCGCTTCGGTCAACGAGAACATGAGCGCGGAGGTTGGCGACCAGGCACTGGTGCTGGTCGCCCAGCGCCTGCAGCACCACCTGCGCGGGCGCGGCAAGCTGTGGCGGCATGGCARCGATGAGTTCCTGCTGGCGGTGCCGCGCAGCGCGGACATGCCCCTGCCCGAAGACCTGGCCGAAGAGATCCGCCAGCAGCTGGAACTGCCGCTGTCGGTGCTGCCGTACACGTTGTTCATGACCGGCAAGCTGGGCGTCAGCCTGTGCCCGGAACATGCCAGCGATACCTCGCGGCTGCTCGACCACGCCGAGGATGCGCTGTACCAGGCCGCGCGCGAAGGCGGCAACGCGGTGCGCATCCACGCGGTGGATACGCCGTCCAGTGCACACAGCGAGAGCATCATCGCCCGGCAGATCGTCGATGCGATCCCCAACGGCGAGTTGAAGCTGCGCTACCAGCCGCTGGTGAGCGCACGCGATGGCCACGTGGTGGGCATGGAAGCGCTGCTGCGCTGGCAATCGCCCACCCTGGGCATGCTGGTGCCCGAGCGCTTCATGCGCACCGCCGAGCGGTTGGGCATCATCGTGCAGATCGGCACGTGGGTACTGGAAGGTGCGTTGAAGCAGGCGCGGCTGTGGCGCGACCAGGGTTTTGACGACTTCACCATCGCCGTCAACGTGTCCACCCTGCAGCTGCTGCGCCCGAACTTCTTCGCCGAGGTGATGTCGTTGATGCAGGCCGCCGGGGTGCCGGCGCAGATGCTGACGTTGGAGATCAACGAAAGCGCGCTGACCAACAACGTCAACTTCGTGCACGAAACCCTGGTCAACCTGCGCAACGAAGGCATCAGCCTGAGCCTGGACAACTTCGGCACCGGCGACTCCAGCCTGAGCGCGCTGGTGCGCTACCCGGTGGACAAGCTGAAGATCGACCGCAGCTTCATCAAGAGCGCGCCGGCCGGCAACCGCGAGGCGGCGATCGCCCGCGCGATCATCGCCATGGGCCATCAGCTGGGCATGACGGTGATCGCCAACGGGGTGGAATCGCAGGCGCAACTGGGCTTCCTGCGCCGCAACGACTGCGATGTGTTCCAGGGCTATCTGTTTGGCGAGCCGATGTCGGCCGATGCGGCCGGCATGACCCTGCGCCGCCGCTACCTGCGCCCGGAAGCCTTCGCCGAGACCCGCCCGGACCGTACCCTGCTGCTGCTGGACGACGAGGAGAACGTGCTGCGCTCGCTGGTGCGGTTGTTCCGCCGTGATGGCTATCGGATCCTGGCCGCGGGCAACGTGCGCGATGCGTTCGACCTGCTGGCGATCAACGACGTGCAGGTGATCCTGTCCGACCAGCGCATGAGCGACATGAGCGGCACCGAGTTCCTGGGCCGGGTGAAGATGCTGTACCCGGACACGATCCGGCTGGTGCTGTCCGGCTACACCGATTTGAACACGGTGACCGATGCGATCAACCGCGGCGCGATCTACCGGTTCCTGACCAAGCCGTGGAMCGACGACGAGCTGCGCAAGCACATCCACCAGGCGTTCCGCACGCATGAGGAACAGCGCCGGGCGAATACCGCGCCGGCGCCGGCGCTGCCGGCGGTTGACGACGACTGACCCACCCCGGGCGTAGAGCCGACCGTTGGTCGGCTGCCCTCAACCGAAGTGCCGCCGCAGCCG
>NZ_JBFULB010000127.1:0-10730 GCF_056400545.1 Stenotrophomonas sp. P5_A8
GCACTACCCGGTTGGCTGTGGAGCCGGCCAGCGGCCGGCACTACCCCGGTCGGTCGTGGAGCCGGCCAGTGGCCGGCACCGCCAGGCTGGTCAGCCCAGCAGGGTTTCCAGCACCGCCATGCGGACGGCGACGCCGTTGGCGACCTGGCGCAGCACCCACGACTGCGGGCCGTCGGCCACTTCGTCGGTGACTTCCACGCCGCGGTTGATCGGGCCGGGGTGCAGCACGGCCGCATCGGTGCCGGCGCGCTTGAGGCGCGCGGCATCCAGGCCGTACTGCGCGTGGTACTGCTCGATCGAGGGCACCAGGCCTTCTTCCATGCGCTCGCGCTGCAGGCGCAGCATCATCAACGCGTCGGCGCCTTCGAGCAGGGCGTCGAAGTCCTGGCCGACGATGCAGCCCTTGAGGGTGTCATCGTCGGGCAGCAGTGACTGCGGGCCGCAGACGCGGATTTCGCCCACGCCCAGCGTGCGCAGCGCATGCAGGTCGGTGCGGGCCACGCGCGAATGCTTCACATCGCCGACGATCAGCACCTTCATCTTCGAGAAATCGCTGCCCTTGGCCTGGCGCAGGGTGAGCATGTCCAGCAGGCCCTGGGTGGGATGCGCGCTGCGGCCGTCGCCGGCATTGATCAGCGCGGTGCCTTCGCCGGCGGCGGACGCCAGTTCGGCCACGGCGCCATCGTCGGGGTGGCGCACGACGAACCCACGCACGCCCATCGCTTCCAGGTTCTTCAGCGTGTCGCAGGCGGTTTCGCCCTTGCGCGTGGACGAGGTGGACGCATCGAAGTTGAGCACGTCCGCACCCAGCCGCTGCGCGGCCAGCTGGAACGAGCTGCGGGTGCGCGTGGAGGGTTCGAAGAACAGCGTGCACACCGCCGACCCGCCCAGCACATGGCGCTTGTTGCCGACCCGGCCAACCGCCGCATCGCGGATCTGACCGGCGCGGTCGAGCAGCTGCAACAGGGTTTGACGGGGCAGACCTTCCAGGGTCAGCAGGTGACGCAGGCGTCCATCGGAATCAAGTTGCGAGGCGGTCATGGGCAGGGTCTGGGCTCAGGAAACGGGGGTGGCGTCGTCGGGGCTGGACAGCCAGCGTTCGATGATCACCGCGGCGGCCACCGCATCCAGGGTGGCGGCATCGCGGCGACGCTTGCGCCCTTCGGCGCGCTCGACCGCGAACCGGCGGGCCGCCTCGACCGAGCTGGAGCGCTCGTCGACCAGCACCACCGGCAGCTTGAAACGTTCCCGCAGCTGGCGGGCAAAGCCCTGCGCGCGCTTGCGGTTGGGCTGGTCCTGGCCGTCCAGGGTCAGCGGATCGCCGACTACCAGGCCATCGGGCCGCCACTCTTTGATGAGGCGTTCGACCGCGGCCCAGTCCGGTCCGTTGCCGTGCACGTCGATCACCGCGATCGCCCGCGCATGGGTGCCGAACGAACTGCCGATCGCGACACCGATCCGGCGTGAGCCGACATCGAAGCCGAGCACCGTGCCGTCGCGACGGATGCCCGGTGGCGTGCCGGCAGACGCCGCTGGCGTGACCGGCTCAGACATGGCCGCTGTAATCGGTGAGGCGGAACAGGTCCACGCCGATCCGCGACGCCGCGCCTTGCCAGCGCTGGTCCAGCGGCGTGCTGAACAGGATATCGGTATCGGCCGGCACGGCCAACCAGCTGTTCTCGGACAACTCGCTTTCCAGCTGGCCTTCGCTCCAGCCGGCGCAGCCGAGGGTGACCAGCGCATTGCGTGGCCCTTCGCCGCGCGCCATCGCTTCGAGGATGTCGCGCGAGGTGGTCAGGAACACGCCCTGGCCAACGGCCAGGCTGGAATCCCAGCCGCGTGCATCGTCATGCAGCACGAAGCCGCGCTCGGGATGCACCGGGCCGCCATTGAGCACGACCTGCCCGCGCAGGGCGCTGTCGTCGGTGTCGATATCCATCTGCGCCAGCACTTCGCCCAGCGTGTACTCGGAAGGCTGGTTGACCAGCACCCCCATCGCACCGTTGTCGTCGTGCTGGCAGATCAGCGCGACACTGCGCGCGAAGGTGGGATCGGTCAGCGACGGCAGCGCGACCAGCAGGTGATGGGCGAGGGAGGTGGAAAGCTCGGACATGGGGGCCATTCTAGCCGCTGGCCGCGATGTGCGCTTTCGCGCTGACATAATGCAGACCTGCGCGTGCCCCGGCCTGCGCGGTTGACCCGCCATTCCAAGGAGCTGTACGTGTCCGGCTACTGCCTCATCGCCCCCGGCCATCCCGTCCACGGCCACTACCATGACCACGAGTACGGCTTCCCGCAACGCGAGGAGCGCGAGCTGTTCGAGCGCCTGCTGCTGGAAATCAACCAGGCCGGGCTCAGCTGGGAAACCATCCTGAAGAAGCGCGAGGGCTTCCGGGCGGCTTACGACGGCTTCGACGTGGACACGGTGGCCGCGTATGGCGAACGCGACATCGAGCGCCTGCTGGGCGATGCGCGGATCATCCGCAACCGGCTCAAGGTGCATGCGGCGGTCCACAACGCGCAAGTGATCCAGCAGCTGCGGGCCAGCCATGGCAGCTTTGCGGCGTGGCTGGACGCGCACCACCCGCAGGACAAGGCGGGGTGGGTGAAGCTGTTCAAGAAGACGTTCCGCTTCACCGGCGGTGAGATCACCGGCGAGTTMCTGATGAGCCTGGGCTACCTGCCCGGCGCGCACAGCCCGGACTGCCCGGTGTACGCGCGGCTGCAGAAACTGCGTGCCGACCCGCGGCCCGCGTCGGCCGGTCGGTAGACGGCTACCGTTGGTGTTGACCGTGGCGGGGATCGCGCACCGACAGCGGTCGGCACCTACCGGTTAGACGCCCATGTACCGGCCCGGCCGGTGGTTGAACATCAGCACCAGGCTGAGCACCACCGCGCCGATGGCCGAGTACATCACCTGGGACGGGGACAGCACGAAGAAAGCCACGCACATCAGCAGCGTGTCGAAGGACATCTGCACCTTGCCTGCGCTCCAGCCACGGGTGCGCTGCAGGTACACCGCGAGGATGCCGATGCCGCCGAGGCTGGCGCGGTGGCGGATGTAGAACAGGATGCCCAGCCCGGCCAGCGCGCCGCCCACCAGCGCCGAGTACAGCGGGGCGATGTGGGCAAAGTCGGCCCAGCGCGGCAGCAGGTCGGTGAGCACGCCGCAGGCGGTGACCGCGGCAAAGGTCTTCAGGGTGAACTCCCAGCCCATCCGGCGCACGGCCACCCAGTAGAACGGCAGATTGACCAGCACGAACACCAGGCCGAAATTCCAGCCGAAGGCGTAGTGGGCCAGGAACGCCAGCCCGGCCATGCCGCCGATCATCAGCCCACCCTTGGCGAAGATGGCCAGCCCCAGCGAGGCCACCAACGTGGCCAGGACCATGCCCTGCACGTCCTCGGCCACCGAATGGCGCAGCGCTGTTTCGTCGGCGACGGTACCGGCACTGTCCGGCGGCGGGGTCAGCGGGCCGGCGGTGACCAGGTGGCCGTCAGCGTCGTCGCACGGCGCGGGGCCATGGGAATCAAGGGACATGGGGGTGGGGGGTGAACGTGGGGAGCGGTATTAGACACGATCGGCGTGACAGTTGCAGGTGAACGCGATTCAGCCGCCCCTCTGCGGGGTCAGCCGCTCCTGAGATGGTGCGCCACCAGCGCATTGGCATGCCCATGGCCGAGCCCGTGCTCGGTCTTGAGGAAGGCCACCAGTTCCATGTGCCTGCCCCCGCCCTGGGCTGCCAGCAGCGCCAGCCAGTGCCCGACCGGCTGGCCGTAGGTCTTCTCGATGGACGGGAAATACGACGCCGGGCCATTGACCTTGGGGGTATCGCGCATGACGTTGCCTCGCTGGGGGGGTGCGACCGCGCCGGAATGGACGGTTCTGCTCCTACGACGCACCAGGGCGGGGGAAATCGACATCGGTCTTTCATGCCGGCTGAACGCGCTGCTGCGCAGCATGCCAAGGCACTTCCCGCCCCGCCCTTCCCTCCCCCGGAGTCCGCGTCATGCCTTTTGTCACCACGCCCGACAAGACCGAGATTTTTTACAAAGACTGGGGCCACGGCCAGCCCATCGTGTTCCACCATGGCTGGCCGCTCAGCGCCGACGACTGGGATACCCAACTGCAGTTCTTCCTGTTGCAGGGCTATCGGGTGATCGCCCATGACCGGCGCGGCCACGGCCGTTCCTCGCAGACCAGCGGGGGCCATGACATGGACACCTACGTGGCCGACGTCAACGCACTGGTCGACCACCTGGACCTGCGCGATGCGGTCCATGTCGGCCACTCCACCGGCGGTGGCGAGGTGGCCCATTACGTGGCCCAGGCCAAACCCGGCCGCGTGGCCAAGGCGGTGCTGGTCGGTGCGGTGCCGCCGGTCATGATCAAGAGCGCGGCCAATCCCGGCGGCACGCCCAAGGACGTGTTCGACGGCTTCCGCGCGCAACTGCTCGCCGGCCGCGCCAATTTCTACCGCGAGGTGCCCATTCCCTTCTACGGCTTCAACCGCGAGGGTGCGCCGGTGCAGCAGGGCGTGGTCGACAACTGGTGGCGGCAGGGCATGGCCGGCGCGATCAACGCGCACTACGACTGCATCCAGGCGTTTTCAGAAACCGACTTCACCGAGGACCTGAAGAAGATCGACGTGCCGGTGTTGGTGCTGCACGGCGACGACGATCAGATCGTGCCGATCGCCGACTCGGCCGAGCTGTCGATCACGCTGCTGAAACACGGCACGTTGAAGGTCTACAAGGGCTACCCGCATGGCATGTGCACGACGCACGCGGACGTGATCAATACGGACCTGTTGGCGTTCATCCGGGGCTGAGGAGGCGTGCCGACCCATGGTCGGTACCTACCGGGATGTCCGGTGCGTGGCGTGATGGCCGACGTCGCTACGCCATGCACCGGTAACGCACGACCGTTGGTCGTGCGTCCGGGCAGACGAATGCCAGCTCAGCGCGCGACCAGCGCCTGTCGCGCGGCGTTGTAGCGGTCGCCGACGATGGCGATGCTGTCCAGCGCATCGCCAATCTGCTGCAGGTCGGCGGCATCGAGCTGCAGCGATACCGCGCCCAGGTTTTCCGCCAGGCGATGCAGTTGGGTAGTGCCGGGAATCGGCACGATCCACGGCTTGCGCGACAGCAGCCAGGCCAGGGCGACCTGTGCCGGCGTGGCGCCCTTGGCCGTGGCAATGGCACTGATGCGGTCGACCAGGGCCTGGTTGGCCTGGCGCGCATCAGCGGCAAAACGCGGCACGCTGTTGCGGAAGTCATCGGCGGCGAACTGCGTATCGACGTTGATCGCGCCAGTCAAAAAACCCTTGCCGAGGGGACTGAACGGGACGAAGCCGATCCCGAGTTCCTCCAACACCGGCAGCACGCTCTGCTCGGGTTCGCGCCACCACAACGAGTACTCGCTCTGGAGTGCGGCCACCGGCTGCACCGCATGCGCGCGACGGATGCTGTCCACGCCGGCTTCGGACAAACCGAAGTGCTTCACCTTGCCCTCGGCGATCAGATCCCGGACCGTGCCGGCGACGTCTTCCATCGGCACATGGGGATCGACCCGGTGCTGGTAGAACAGATCGATGCGGTCGGTCTTCAACCGCGACAGGCTGGCCTCGGCCACCGCGCGGATACGCTCGGGACGACTGTCCAGGCCGGCATCGGCATGCCCGTCCTTGAACCCGAACTTGGTGGCGATCACCAGCTGGTCGCGGTACGGCGCCAGCGCCTGGCCAAGCAGTTCCTCGTTGCGGAACGGGCCGTAGACCTCGGCGGTATCGAAGAAGGTGACGCCCTGTTCGACCGCCGCGTGCAGCAGCGCGGTGGCCGCGCGGGTTTCGGTGGCCGGGCCGTAGCCGAAGCTCAGGCCCATGCATCCCAGGCCGAGCGCTGAAACGCGCAGGCCGCTGTTGCCCAGTTCTCGTGATTGCATGGGAGTTCTCCTGCGCCCGTCAGGCGCGCGGTGGATGGCCTGCCACCATACAGACCTCCCGGAGCGGGATTGAAGGTGTCCAGGTGCAGTCGGTCATGAACCCAGATCATCAATCCAGCTCAGCGTGCCTCAGGCAGGGTGATGCTTACTTCGCCCAGGATGATCACCGCCAGGAGCATCAACAACAACATGCCGCCTGCCAGGAGGATCAGGACGTGCCAGATCGTCAGGCGGTCCAGTCGCGTGCTGTCGATGCGCTCGTCGCGATGGTACTGGCGCAGTAGCGCGTTGACCGGCAACAACGGAACGAAGCTCAGGAACGCCAGCAGGGAGGCGGCGTTGTCCAGCCGGCCGACCAGGTTGAGGACCAGGAACACAATGCCCAGCAGCGCCACTGGAAAGGCCAGTTCGCGGCGGCGGCCGCGCACCAGATCGGCGAGCTGGGCAAAGCAGGAGAAGCACCACAGCGGGCAGAACACTGCACGTGCCCACGGCCACAGGTCTTGGCCGCTTTCGCGCTGGATGGCCTGCCAGTTACGCCAGAACCAGTACATCGTGTACAGGCCGAACGTCGCCAACGACATCGCGGCAAGCTTGAACGTGCCGGGAGCGAAGTACATGGGCTTGTCGGTCGCCTGCAGCAGCCCCGCACGCTGGTCCGGCGGCAGAGGCGCGGACATCGGCTGACCAGACGAGGGTAACGTCTGGCGCGGCGGGCTGTAGGGGTTGTGCATGTCCATATGCAGTCTTGCCTGGCAGGTTGTGGGCCGGCGGCCGCCGGTACCGCGCCCCCGATCGGGGGGCGGCGCGACTATGCCAGAGAAGAATTACGTCCGCCAGCGGGTGGGCATGCGTCGGCCACGGGCAGGATCGCGCGCCTGCCGCTGGCCGTGGGAACGCGGCCGAGGCCTCAGCGCATTTCGGAGATCTCCACCCCGTCCAGGCCCTGCGACAACGTGCGCGCATCACCGCCCTGGGACAGCTTGATGCGCAGGCGCACTTCGTTCTGCGAGTCGGCGTAACGCAGGGCGTCCTCGTAGCTGATCTCGCCGGCCTGGTACAGCTCGAACAGGCTCTGGTCGAAGGTACGCATGCCCAGCTGCACCGACTCCTTCATCACTTCCTTGAGCTTGTGGATTTCGCCATCGCGGATGTAGTCCTGCACCAGCGGCGTGCCGAGCATGATCTCCATCGCGACCTTGCGCGACTTGCCATCCGGCGAGGGCACCAGCTGCTGGGCGACCACGCCCTTGAGGTTCAGCGACAGATCCATCAACAGCTGGTTGCGGCGGTCTTCGGGGAAGAAGTTGATGATGCGATCCATCGCCTGGTTGGCGTTGTTGGCGTGCAGCGTGCACAGCACCAGGTGACCGGTTTCGGCAAACGCGATGGCGTGGTCCATGCCCTCACGGGTACGCACTTCGCCGATCATGATCACGTCCGGCGCCTGGCGCAGGGTGTTCTTCAGCGCCGCTTCCCAGCTGTCGGTATCGATGCCCACTTCACGCTGGGTGATGATGCAACCTTCGTGCTTGTGCACGAATTCGATCGGGTCTTCGATGGTGATGATGTGCCCGGTCGAGTTGTGGTTGCGGTAGCCGATCATTGCCGCCAGCGAGGTGGATTTACCGGTACCGGTAGCGCCCACGAACAGGATGATGCCGCGCTTGGTCATCGCCAGCGTCTTGATGATCGGCGGCAGGTTCAGCTCTTCAACCGTAGGGATGCGCGTTTCGATCCGGCGCAGCACCATGCCGACCTGGTTGCGCTGGTAGAAGCAGCTCACGCGGAAGCGACCGACACCGGACAGGCCGATGGCGAAGTTGCATTCGTGGGTCTTTTCGAACTCTTCGCGCTGCGCCGGCGTCATCACGTTGAGCACCATGTCGCGGCTCTGCTGCGGCGTCAGCGGGGTCTGGGTGATCGGCGAGATCTTGCCGTTGACCTTGATCGCCGGCGGCATGCCCGCGGTGATGAACAGGTCCGACGCCTTCTGATGCGCCATCAGTTTGAGGAACGAGGTGAAGTCGATGGTGGTGGTGCTCATCGCGGTGTACTCCGAAGGTTTCCAGGAGCCGGCCAGCGGCCGGCACTACCACTATTCGAAAATCCGCTTGTCCTTGGCGTACTCGCGCGCCTGGTTGCGGGTGATCAGGCTGCGCTTGACCAGGTCCTGCAGGTGCTGGTCCAGGGTCATCATGCCCATCTGCTGGCCGGTCTGGATCGCCGAGTACATCTGCGCCACCTTGTCCTCGCGGATGAGGTTGCGGATGGCCGGAGTGCCCACCATGATTTCCCACGCGGCGGTACGCCCGCCACCGACCTTCTTCAACAGGGCCTGGGAGATCACCGCGCGCAGCGACTCGGACAGCATCGAGCGCACCATCGGCTTTTCGCCGGCGGGGAACACGTCGATGATGCGGTCGATGGTCTTGGCCGCCGAACTGGTGTGCAGCGTGCCGAACACCAGGTGGCCGGTTTCCGCGGCGGTCAACGCCAGGCGGATGGTTTCCAGATCGCGCAATTCGCCGACCAGGATGATGTCGGGATCTTCACGCAGGGCCGAGCGCAGCGCTTCGTTGAAGCCGTGCGTGTCGCGATGCACTTCGCGCTGGTTGATCAGGCACTTCTGCGAGGTGTGCACGAATTCGATCGGATCCTCGACGGTGAGGATGTGGCCGTATTCGTTCTTGTTGATGTAGTCGATCATCGCCGCCAGCGTGGTCGACTTGCCCGAACCGGTC
Organism: Stenotrophomonas sp. P5_A8; assembly: GCF_056400545.1. Classification (NCBI taxonomy): domain Bacteria; kingdom Pseudomonadati; phylum Pseudomonadota; class Gammaproteobacteria; order Lysobacterales; family Lysobacteraceae; genus Stenotrophomonas; species Stenotrophomonas sp. P5_A8. Next base: position 8,689 of record NZ_JBFULB010000127.1, read on the forward strand.
GGGCCGGTGACCAGGATCAGGCCCTGCGGCTGGTCGATCAGCTCGCGGAAAATCGGCGGCGTGTTCAGGTCTTCCAGCGTCAGCACTTCGGACGGAATGGTACGGAATACCGCACCGGCGCCGCGGTTCTGGTTGAAGGCGTTGACGCGGAAACGTGCCAGCGACGGAATCTCGAACGAGAAGTCGACCTCGAGGAATTCCTCGTAATCGCGACGCTGCTTGTCCGACATGATGTCGTAGACCAGCGCGTGTACCTGCTTGTGGTCCAATGCCGGAATATTGATGCGACGGACATCGCCGTCGACGCGGATCATCGGCGGCAGGCCTGCCGACAGATGAAGATCCGACGCTTTGTTCTTTACGGAAAACGCCAACAGTTCGGCGATATCCATGCGCTGCTACTCCCCATGACTGCTGCGACTGGAAGGTTCTTTCCCCGGGCGGCAGTATAGCGTTCCTGATCTACCGGAAAACGCCCGTGTCCGCGCTGCCCCTGCCGACGATTTTGCTGAACCTGCACAACGCAGCCGCCGCCGCCGGACGGCCAGACCCTGCCCTGCTGGCCGTGTCCAAGACCCAACCGGCCGAGGCGGTGGCGGCACTGGCCGCCCAGGGCCAGCGCGCGTTCGGCGAGAACTACGTGCAGGAAGCGCTGGGCAAGATCGAGGCGCTGGCCGCTTTGGGCCTGGAATGGCATCTGATCGGCCACCTGCAATCGAACAAGGCCGAGCTGGCCGCCCGGCACTTCGACTGGGTGCAGAGCGTGGACCGGCCCAAACTGGTGACGGCGCTGGCCGCGCATCGGCCCGCCGCCCTCGCCCCGCTGAACGTGCTGATCCAGGTCAACATCGACGACGAGGACAGCAAGCACGGCTGCGATCCCGAGGCGGTGCCGGCGTTGGCGGCAGCGATCAGCGCCGCGCCACAGCTGCGGTTGCGTGGGCTCATGGCCATCCCCGCGCCGTGGCCCGATGCCGCGCGCCGCCAGCAGGCCTTCGAGCGCATGCGCGACCTGTTCCAATCGCTGTCGGCGACGTATCCGCAGGTGGATACGCTGTCGATGGGCATGAGCGGGGATTATCCCGACGCGATCGCCCATGGCGCGACCATGGTGCGGATCGGCACCGCCCTGTTCGGCACGCGCCCGCGCGCGGCCTGATGCTTCATCAACCCCATTCCCAAGGAGATCGCATGAGCGCTTCCCCGCTTACTTTCATCGGCGGCGGCAACATGGCCCGCAGCCTGATCGCCGGGCTGATCCGACAAGGCGTGGCGCCGGCGCAGATCCATGTCGCCGAGCCCGTCACCGGGCTTCGCGAACAGCTCACCGCCGACTTCGGCGTGAAGACCTACGCCAGCGCCACCGAGGCCGCCGCCCAAGGCACGGTGTGGGTGCTGGCGGTGAAACCGCAGGTGCTGCGCGATGTGTGCGCCGCGCTGTCGGACCTGGCGCATGCGAAGCAGCCGCTGGTGCTGTCGATTGCCGCAGGCATCACCAGCGCGCAGCTGGAACGCTGGCTGGGCGGCAACCCGGCCGTGGTGCGGGCGATGCCCAACACGCCGGCCCTGCTCGGCGCCGGGGTGACCGGCCTGTACGCCACCGCCGGCGTCAGTGCCGCCCAGCGCGCGCAGGCCGACACGGTGCTGGCCAGCGCGGGGCGCACGGTGTGGATCGACGATGAGGCGCGCATGGACGCGGTGACCGCGGTGTCCGGCAGCGGCCCGGCCTATGTGTTCCTGCTTGCCGAAGCGATGGAAGCGGCCGCCGTGGCCCAGGGACTGCCGGCTGATGCGGCGCGCACGCTGGTGGTGCAGACCCTGCTCGGCGCCAGCCGCATGCTGGACGAATCCGGCGAGGCCCCCACCGAACTGCGCCGCCGCGTGACCTCGCCCAACGGCACCACCCAGGCGGCGATCGAGAGCTTCCAGGGCGATGACTTCGAAGCGATCGTGGCACGCGCGATCGACGCCGCCACCCGGCGCGGGCAAGCGTTGTCGGCCGCGAACGACTGAGCCCCCGGTAGAGCCACCCCATGGGTGGC
>NZ_JBFULB010000128.1:0-10676 GCF_056400545.1 Stenotrophomonas sp. P5_A8
GTGGTGGTGTGCATCATGAAGGCTTCGTTGAAACGCTCGGCGTCCAGCGCGCGGCTGGCCGCATTGCGAACATGGATCATCGAGGCCTGTGAGAACGCGGCCAGCAGTTTGTGGGTGGAATGGGTGGTGAAGATGATCGCATCCTGCTCGCGCGGCTTGCCCTTGKCCATGCCGTAGTGGTTCTCGTAGAACGGATGGAAGGCCGCATACGCATACCAGGCTTCATCGAAATGCAGGAAATCAACCGCGCTGCCGATTTCCTCGGCGATCTTCTCAGCGTTGTAGCACAGCCCGTCGTAGGTGGAATTGGTCACCACCGCGATGCGCGGCTTGGAACCGGCCTTGTAGGCCTTGCTGGCCAGCGGATTGGCCGCGATGGCCGCCTGCAACGACGCGGGGGTGAACTGGTCCAGGCTGATCGGCCCGATGATGCCGTGCGCGTTGCGGCTGGGGGTGAAGTACACCGGGATGCCGCCGGTCATGATCAGCGAGTGCAGCAGGGATTTGTGGCAGTTGCGGTCCACGAACACCACATCGCCCCGCCCCACGGTCCCGTGCCAGACGATCTTGTTGGCGGTGGAAGTGCCGTTGGTGACGAAGAAGGTATGGTCGGCACCGAAGTTGCGCGCCGCCTCGTTCTCGGCCTCTTTGATCGGGCCGGTATGGTCCAGCAGCGAGCCCAGCTCCGGCACCGAGATCGACAGATCGCTGCGCAGGGTGTTTTCCCCGTAAAACTGGTGGAACGCACGTCCCACCGGCGACTTGGTGAACGCCACGCCGCCGGCATGCCCAGGCGTATGCCAGGAGTAATTCGACTCGGCGGTGTGGTGGATCAACGCCTTGAAGAACGGCGGCAGCAGGTTGGCCATGTAGTCTTCGGCCGCACRCATCACCTGGCGCGAGATGAAGCTCTTGGTATCTTCGAACAGGAAGATATAGCCGTGCACGAACTTCAGCAGCTTGCTCGGCACCTTCTCGATGGTGCGCCGCTCGCCGTACAGGAACACCGGCAGGTTGGCACGGCGGGCGGTCTGCTCGCGCAGGAAGGCAAGCAGACGCTGGAACTGCTCGGGATTCTCTTCGGTGCCATCGATGGAGATCAGCACCGCTGAGGCAGCCACATAGGTGCGCGCACCAGCCTGCGCATCGGCCAGGGTCAGGCCACACAGCACGCGCTGGTCGCTCTTGCGCAGCTCGTCCACCAGCGCACGGATCAGGATGCCGCCGATCCGCGGTGACTCGTAATCGTCGTCGATGACGATGATGGGGTAATCAAGGGACTTGAAGTACACGGGGATTCTCCTGGGGCAATATCACGAAAGCGTCGCGCGGACGGCAGAATCGAGCGCGGGCAGACCGCGCTGGCGGCGCCGCTCTTCRCTGAAGAACGGATAGAACACCGTGATGAACAGCACGAACAGGAAGGCGTACTGGACGATGCTGCCGGACGAGCCAAAGATCGCCCACAAGCAGTACACCACTGTCACGCTGGTCAGCAGCCAGAACGCGCCGGTATGCACCAACGTGTGCGAGCGCTCGACCACGAAGTAGCAGGCCACGCAGGAATAGATGTAGGGCAGCAGGGTCAGCACCACGGCGGCCGARGTGATCACATCGAACTGCGCCGAGGCGGTTTTGGAGGTGGAGGTGACCAGTACGGCCACCGTCATCAGTACTGCCACGATCAGCACGCCCTTGACCGGCACGTCGTCCTTGTTGGTCTTGCTGAAGATGCTGGGGAACAGGCCGTCATCGGAGGCAGCCTTTGCGCTCTGCGCGGTCAGCAGGATCCAGCCGCCAAGCGAGCCGGCCGCGCCGACGAAGGCACACAGGCTGACCAGCGCACCGCCCCACCCGCCCACTGCATTGGCCGCAGCCAGCGCGAACGGCGCATCGGACACCTGCAGGTCGCCATTGGGCACCATGCCCATGATCACCGAGGAGCTGGCGATGTAGGCCACCGCGGCCAGGAATACACCGGCCAGGGTGGCGCGCGCCACGTTCTTCTCCGGGTTCTCCACTACGCCGGCGGTCACCGAGGCCGATTCCACGCCGATGAACGCCCACAGGGTCAGCGCGGCAGCACTGGACACCGCGCCGAAGTTGGACTCGCCGGACACGTTGTAGGCGCCCTTGAAGATGGTTGGGTCGAAGAAGAACCAGCCGAAGATCGCAATGCCCAGGATCGGGACCAGCGCGAAGCTGGTGGTCACCGTCTGCAGCTTGCTGACGAACGACGGACCGATCACGTTGGCAAAGCTCAAGGCCCACACCAGCGCCAGCACCGCCAGGCAGCGCGGCAGCGGCTCGGACAGAATCGGGAAGAAGTAGCTGAAATACCCCACCGCCGCGATCGGAATGGCCACGTTGCCGATCCAGTTGGCGAACCAGTAAATGGTGTTGGTCTGGAAGCCCATGTAAGGGCCGAACCAATCGCGCGCGTAGGCGTAGGGACCGCCGGCCTTGGGCGCCAGCTTGCCAAGCTTGGCGAACACGAAGGCCAGCAGCAGTGCGCCGGCGGTGGTGATCAGCCAGCCCCAGATCGAGGCGGTACCGATCTTGGCCAGGCTGGACGGCAGCAGGAACACCCCCGAACCCATCATGTTGCCGGCCACCAGGAAGGTGGCACCGACCACCCCGATTTTCTTCGCTTTTGCCATGACGCTTTCTCCTTTGCCTGGCAGGGGCCCGATCGCGCCGGGCGCTGGGGTCTACTTGATGAAGTTGTATTGCAGGCTGCCTTGCAGCCGCACCGTGTCGCCGCGTTGTCCGCCCTGCTGCTCCAGCTGCCCGTACAACAGCTCCATGCCCATCGTCCACGACGGTGCCGGGCTCCAGATCAGGTTGAACAGGCCGTAACGGCTGCGGCGGAACGCATCGGCAGCCAGCGCGTCGTTGCGTTTGCTGTTGAGCTGCCCGTAGACCAGGTTGGACCGCCACATCGGCGACCAGTAGTGCGTGTAGCCGACGAAACCGCCCTGTAGCGAGAGCAGCGCAAGGCGTCCATCGGCGCGCACCACCGCATCCATGCCCGAGCCGGTCAGGTCGGCGGTGTAACGGGCCAGGCCCGTGCCGCCCAATGCGCCAAACAGCAGCAGGTCCTGTTCGCCCACCGCGGCCGAGCCGCTCACCTGCAGCCCGCCGCCAATGCGGCGATCATCACTGGCATCGCCGTCGTAGCCCAGGCTGCGCGCCACCGCACCCAGCTGCAGGTGGCCCCAGCTGCGCTCCATGCGCGCGGTAACGGTCACATCCGGCGCCTGGTTGACCGCACCGATGCCCTCGCCCGGCGCGCTGAGCTGCGTGTCCGGATCTTCGGCGGCGACGGTCAACGTGTTGCCCTTGCCCAGCGGGAAGCTGTGGTGGATACCGGCCACCAGCAGGTAGCCGGCGCCACCGGGACCGGCGAAATCCAGCGTGTCGGGCAGGCTGTCGGCGTCCATGAAGGTCGCATAGCCATAACCTGCGTAGGTGTTGCCGAGCTGCCCATACGCGTGTCGCAGACGGAACTGGTAGCTGTCGCTGCTGCCGAAGAAATCGTTCTCCAGGTAGAAGCGCAGGTTGCCGTGCGTGGTCGGGCGCCGCGCTTCGAAACTGAAGCGCGTCTGCTTGGCATGCAGGGTGAAGTTGGATACGTCACGGTGTGGACCGCCGACCGGGATGGAGGAGGTGACGAACTGTTCCTCATCACCGGCCGCACGCGAATCGGCGATCGCATCCAGCTTGGCGTAGCCGCCGATGCGGATCAGGGTGTCGGTACCGGGGATGGCGAAAAAGCCCTTCAGCTCCGGATCGGTCGGGCCGGCGGCACTGTCCGGGCGCGAGGCCGCCGAGGACGGATCGGACACAGAATCACGTGGTGGCAGGATGGCCTGGCCGACACCGGGCACCTGTGAGGCGCCAGCCTGGGCGAGCGTGTTGACGGGTATCGGAGGTGCAGCGGGTGCGGCGATCGACGTCGCCGGAGGCAGCGGGGCAGCGGCGGCACTGGACACCGCTGGCGGCGGCTTGTTCGATTCCAGCGCGTCCAGGCGTTTCTCCATCGCCGCCAGCGTGTGCCGCAGCGACTGGATCTCCTGCCGAAGCGCGTCAGCCGAATCCTGTGCATGGGCCGGTGTGGACGACAGCGCCGTCGCACAGGCAAGGGTCACTACAGCCAGGCGCATCACGTTCTCCATGAACCGCGAACAGCCTTGCCGCCGGTTTCCGATACGCACGCGCGCAGGAGTCCGAACGACAACCCGGTACTGCATGGCAGGCGTCGCACGCGCATCACGCAGACGGTTGAACCGTCACGTTGCCGGCGTGGTAGTGGCCCGCGTGGGATTCCCTCCTCATCCCGGCTGGCATGACGGTTGTCGCCCGCATGCCAGCGCTTTGAGTAACAATGGCAGGGTGAGCAACCCGTGAAGCCTGGCCGTCGCTCCAATGACCGCGGAACGGTTGCATCGCGGTGAATACGCGTGGTGGCGGACGTTGTCTGCATGCACACAGCGTAGTGCGCGTGTCGTTTTCGGCCTTGATCGAAATCAACCGCCACGGGCCGTAAATGTGACCTACCGCACGCCGGCGTTGCACCGGCGCGTGGCCTTTCATCCCGCCCGTGGCATCAGCGCGGCCCCATCACCAGATCCATGTCCTTGCCCTGCGGCATGCCCGAGCGGCGGTCGAGCAGGCCCTTGTCATCCTTGAACAGGATGCCCGGGGTGCCCTGGAAGCCCATCTCGATCATCAGCTCCTGGTTGGCGTTGAGCTTGTTGGCCACCTCGGTGGACAGCTTCGCCACCGGCTTGATGCCGCCCTTGTCGAACGCATGCTCGTTCTCCAGCAATGCCGCGCTGGGATTGGAGGATGTCAGGATCGCCGCGGCCTTGGCCGGGCTGTCCTCGCGGATCACGCCGACCATGATGTGGCGCAGCTGCACCTTGCCACTGTCCACCCACGGCCGCGCTGCTTCCCAGAACCGATGGCAGTACGGGCAGTTGGCGTCGCTGAAGGTGTACACCACGCGCGGCGCATCGGCGCGACCGTCGCGCACCCACGCGCTGGCGTCGAGCTTGCTCCACATCCGGTCGGACATCGGCTTGGCCGCGAGCTTCTCCATTGCCGCCGCGCCCACTTCCTCGCCTTTCTCGTCGAACAGGCTGCCCACCAGCACATGCTTGCCATCGGGGGTCACGTAGGCGGCCGCCGGCTGCTGGCCCCCCACCACCCCGGCGAACCCACGCAGGCCACCGGGTGCATCGAACTCGCCGAGCACTTCGAAGCCATGCTTCTCGATGCCCTTGAGCACGGCCGGCCGATCAACGGTCTTGGTCGCCTTGGCAGTGGTGGCCGAGGGCGCCTGCGGCGACTGCGCCTGGCTGCAGCCGGCCAGCGCCATCAGCAGGGCCGTGGCAAGCAGGGAGCCCAGCGGGCGCGAGGATGTCAACAACATGGCAACTCCTGGTATCAGCAAAAGGGGGACGCGCCGCGCCTCAGCGCAGCGCGTCAAGCCGTGCCTGCAGGCCGGCCGCACTGAGTTCCCCCATGTGCAGGCCCTGCAGACGGCCGCTTGAATCGAAGAACAGGGTAGTCGGATACGCGTGCACCTGCAGCCGTTCGGAGGTCAGGCTGTCAGGATCCAGCAGCACGTTGTGCAGCGACAGGCGCTCGCTGGCCAGGAACTGCTGCACGTCCTCGACCGTTTCTCCCTGGTTGACAAACACGAAGCGCATCGCCGGATCACGCGCCTGCGCGCCGGCGAAGATCGGCATTTCGCGGCGGCACGGGCCGCACCAGCTGGCCCACAGGTTGACCACGACCGGCTGACCGCCCTCCCCGCCCAGCGTGGCCGGTTGCCCTTGCAGCGACTGCAGGGTAAGCGCGGGCAGCGCGATACGTGACTGCTGCAGCTGCGCCATGCCCAGCGACAGTCCGATCCAGCACAGCACCCCGGCCACGGTGCCGGCCCACACCGGTCGTCGCAGCGCTGGCCAGCGCTGCAGACGCCACATTCCCCAACCGATGCCCACCAGCAACGCCAGCCACGGCAGCAAGCCACCATCACCCACCCGCAGCACCGCCCATGGATCGGCCAGGTAATCGCGCCAGTGCAGCATCACGAAACCCACGCGTCCGCCCAACAGGCCAAGCAACAACATGTCCAGCAGCAACGCACCCGGCTTGGGCTGGCCGTCCTGCAGCGGCGGCCGCAACCAACGCGCCACACCCATGGCCAGCAACCCGCCCAACACGACCCACACCACGCCCAGCGGTACCGGGCCAACACTGCTCATCATCCAGCCATCTCCGGTGCCGCGACGTCCCACGCCGCGACACCTGTATTCGTATCGACCCCGACCGCATGGTCCCAGCCCATCCCGGATCGGGCAAGCCGCAACCGCACATACGACAACGGCAGGCCGCATGCGCGTACCCGCCGTTGCATCTACGTCCTGCCTGCTGGCACGGCGACGTCAGGCCGCAGACCGCATCGGCTCTTCGACATCACGCGGTACGCTGGTGCGCGTGCGCTCACCGCGACGCTGCACGAAGATCTGCCGGCGATAACGTGCCGGGGTCACCCCGACGATACGCAGGAACAGACGGCGGAATGCGCTCTGGTCGGAATAGCCAACCGCCCACGACACTTCATCCACTACCCCGCCGGCCTGCAGCAACAACTGCGCCTTGGCGATGCGCAGGCGCTGGCAGTACTCGATCGGACGCAGCCCGGTGGCCTTGAGGAAACGCCGCTGCAGGGTGCGCGGCTCCAGCCCGGAGGAGTCGCAGATGTCCTGCAGCGTCACCCCGCGCGCGGCGATGGTATGCAGCCAGCGCTGCGCCTTGAGGATGCAGCGGTCACCATGGGCGAAGTTGGGACTGAAGCGTTCCAGGTCGTCCTGCACCGCGCGCGGGATCACCAGTTGCAGCTGCGCGATCGCCTCGGCCATCACGCTCTGTCCGTACACCCGCGCAAGCAGCCGCAGGCTGAGGTACTTCCACGCATCCACGCCGGACGCACTGAGCAGGTCGCCGTCATCGACCAGGGCACGATCACCCTGCAACCAGCTCGGGACCATCGAGGCCAGCGAGGGGCAACGCGCCACGTCCGGCAGGCTCACCGTGCGTCCGGCCAACACGCCGCTGGCGGCCATCAGCAGCCCGCCTTCATCGCAGCCGGCCAGCACGCTTCCGCCATCGTGGCAGTCGCGAAGCCACGCCAGCATGCGCTCATCCGGCGGCGCCAGCGGCCAGCTCGGCTCATTGCCGGGCACGACCACGATCGCTGGCGGCGCATCACCGAACAGCTCGGCACCGGCGACCCGCTGCACACCCCGGCTGGACAGCGTCCACCGGGTGACCAGCATCCGCGCACCCTGGCGCTTGACGGCCGCAGCCGTGCGGTTGCAGCGCTGCGCCAGTTCGGACAGCACAGGCGCCGCTGCCCTCAGGCTGCCGGGGTACTCGAGCACGGCCACTTCCATCAGGACCGGCGATGCGCTCTTGGGGACAGTCGACAGGGGGGTGAAGGGTGCATCCATGGGCAAGCTCCTCAAGCAAGATCTGTAACCAGCGAAACCCACGTGGGACAAGGGATTTCCGCGAATCTGATCGAGCCTACGGAGGCGGCGGCGCGGCGGCTATGAAACTAGTTGTATTTTTCGGTCCAGGCGCGACATCGGCAGGCTGCCCTTCAGCAACCCTTGACTCTTGACCAGACTCCAGGGTTTACGCTGCGCCCAGCTCTTCAACGAGGTGGACATGAACATAGGACAGCTCGCACGCGAATCCGGCGTGCCGATCGACACCGTGCGCTATTACGAGCGCCAGCACCTGCTGCCCACCGCGCGCCGCAGCGCGGGCGGCTACCGGGTCTTCGACGGCAACGACCTGACCCGGCTGCAGTTCATCCGGCGCGCCAAGGCCCTGGGCTTCACCCTGGAAGAAATCGGTGAACTGCTCAGCCTGAGCGACCAGCGCGGCAAGGACATGGGCCAGGTGCGCGACAGCGCCGTGCACAAGCTGGCCGACATCGAACAACGCATCGTCGAGCTGCAGCGCATGCACGGCGCGCTCAAGCAACTGGTCGACGCCTGCCCCGGCCACGGCGAGCTCGCGCAATGCCCGATTCTTGCCGCCCTGACGGAGTCCCGCCCATGAACCATGACCACCGCCACGGCGGCAGCAGTTGCTGCAGCAGCACGCCGGCGCCCGCCCCGGTCCCGGCACACGGCAACCGCTGCTGCGGCAGCAAGCCACCTGGCGACGCGCAGACCGTCAAGGATCTGGTCTGCGGCATGGACGTGGATCCGGCCACCACGGCCCATCATGCCCGCCACGACGGCAGCGACTACCCCTTCTGCAGCGATGGCTGCCGCCGCAAATTCATCACCGACCCACAGCGCTATCTCGATCCGTCATCGCATGTGGCCGCGCCGGTTCCGGCCGGCACGCTCTACACCTGCCCGATGGACCCGCAGATCGTGCAGGAAGGCCCCGGCACCTGCCCCATCTGCGGCATGGCGCTGGAACCGATGATGCCCAGCCTGGACGAGGGCGAGAATCCCGAACTGACCGACTTCCGCCGCCGCTTCTGGTGGAGCCTGCCGCTGAGCGTGGCCACCATGGCGTTGGCGATGCTGGCGATGACGCCCTTGTTGCGCGGCCTGTCGCCCGACCTGCGGGTGTGGATCGAACTGGCGCTGGCCACCCCGGTGGTGCTGTGGGCCGGTTGGCCGTTCCTGCAGCGCTGGGCGCAGTCCATCGGCAACCGAAGTCCGAACATGTGGACCCTGATCGGCACCGGCGTGCTGGCTGCCTACGGCTACAGCGTGGTCGCCACGATCGCGCCGGACCTGTTCCCCGCTTCCTTCCGCCAGCACGGCCATGTCGGGGTGTACTTCGAAGCGGCCGCAGTGATCATCTCGCTGACCCTGCTGGGCCAGTTGATGGAACTGCGCGCGCGTGACAAGACCTCGGCGGCGATCAAGGCGCTGCTCGGTCTGGCCCCGAAGACCGCTCGGGTACTGCGCGAGGATGGCCACGAGGAAGATGTCGACATCGGCCAACTGCAACCGGGCGATCGCCTGCGCGTGCGCCCCGGCGAAAAGGTGCCGGTTGACGGCACCGTGCTGGAAGGCCGCTCCTCCATCGACGAATCGATGCTCACCGGTGAAGCGGTGCCGGTCGGCAAGGGCGTCGGCGACAGCGTGATCGGCGCCACCCTCAACGGCACCGGCAGCCTGGTGATCCGCGCCGACCGCCTGGGCGATGACAGCATGCTCGCGCAGATCGTGCAGCTGGTGGCGCAGGCCCAGCGCTCGCGCGCACCGATGCAGCGCCTGGCCGACAGGGTCGCTTACTGGTTCGTGCTGGCGGTGCTGCTGGCCGCGGTGCTGACGTTCTTCGGCTGGGGCCTGTTCGGACCGGAACCGTCGTGGACCCATGGCGTGCTCAGTGCGGTGGCCGTGCTGATCATCGCCTGCCCGTGTGCGCTGGGACTGGCCACGCCGATGTCGATCATGGTCGCCACCGGTCGGGCCGCGCAGCACGGCGTACTGTTCCGCGACGCCGAAGCAATCGAGGCGCTGCGCCAGATCGATACGCTGGTGGTGGACAAGACCGGCACGCTGACCGAAGGCCGACCGCAGTTCCGCGACGTACAGGCCGTCGCCCCGTTCGCCGTCAATGAGGTGCTGCAGTGGGCGGCGAGCCTCGACCAGGGCAGCGAACATCCGCTGGCCGCGGCCATCGTGGCCGAAGCCAGGCAACGCGGCGTGCCGTTGTCGCCGGTGGCGGCGTTCGATTCGCTGACCGGCATGGGTGTGCGTGGCAGCGTGGACGGCAAGCCGATGCTGCTGGGCAACGCAGCGCTGATGCAGGAACAGGGTATCGCGCTGGACGCCCTGCGTGAGCATGCCGCAGGCCTGCGTCGCGCCGCTGCCAGCGTGATGTACCTGGCCGTCGATGGACAGCTTGCCGGGCTGCTTGCGGTGGCCGATCCGATCAAGGCATCCACCGCCGAGGCAATCGCGGCGCTGCATCGCGACGGTCTGCGCATCGTGATGGCCAGCGGCGACGGCATCGCCACCGCCGAAGCGGTCGCGCGCGAACTCGGGTTGGACGAGGTGCACGGTGAAATGCGCCCGGCCGACAAGGCCGCGCTGATCCGAACGCTGCAGGCGCAGGGACGCAAGGTGGCGATGGCCGGCGACGGCATCAACGATGCACCTGCACTGGCCACGGCCGATGTCGGCATCGCGATGGGCAATGGCACCGACGTGGCGATGTCCAGCGCGCAGGTCACGCTGGTCAAGGGCGACCTGTGCGGGATCCTGCGTGCACGCCAGCTGTCCACCGCCAGCGTGCGCAACATGCGCCAGAACCTGGGCTTCGCCTTCCTCTACAACGGGCTCGGCATTCCGGTCGCGGCCGGCCTGCTGTATCCGCTTGGGATCACGTTGTCGCCGATGCTGGCGGCCGTGGCGATGAGCTTGAGTTCGGTGTCGGTGATCAGCAACGCGTTGCGTCTGCGTCATCAACGTTTGCCGAGTGCATGAAATGCGATTTTTCGCTTGCCAATCCAAAACGCCATCGCTATGATTCCGCTCCTCACGACGTGGGGCCATAGCTCAGCTGGGAGAGCGCCTGCATGGCATGCAGGAGGTCGGCGGTTCGATCCCGCCTGGCTC
>NZ_JBFULB010000129.1:0-10657 GCF_056400545.1 Stenotrophomonas sp. P5_A8
GCGCTCGCCACCCGGCATCGGGCGCGGCGGCGGCGGCATCACACCGGCTTGCGGTGCAGCCGGCGCAGCAGCCGGATCACCCGGCGGCGGCGCCATCGGCGCGGCCGGTGCGTTCGGGTTGGCGCGGAACAGGCCGTCCACCCAGTACTGCAGGTCGCCGTTGTTGTCGCCCATCGCGGCAGGACCGGCGGCCGCAGCCAGGCCACCGGCCGTGGTCGCCGCCGCGCCAGCGGTGGCACCGGCCACCTTGGCGCCGGCACCGATCACCCCACCGATGGCCGTGGTGAGCAGGCCCGCGGTCAGCAGCGTCGCCACGGCCCACGACAGGAAACCATGCGCGGTGTCGCGGAAGTAGGTCTCATCGCCGTGCAGGTTGCTCCACTTGTTGCGCAGGCGCCCGGCGATATAGCCGCCCAGGCCCGACGCTGCGATGGCGGTGACGGTCAGCCACGCGATGCTGGACCAACCGAACGTTTCCTTCGACACGCCTTCATACGCCCACGGCGATACCGAGGACAGTCCCAGGCCAACGCCGAGGATCAGCAGGACCAGTGACAGCGCCGCAGCAGCGGCGGCACCGGCGAAGATGGCGCCCCACGAGACGGCGTGGTCATGCGCGGGTGCGATCACCGGCGGGGGGGTGACCACGGCGACAGTCGCGGTGGCCAAGGGATCTTGGGAGGCGTAATCGCCACGGGTATTCATTCGACAGGTTCTCCGGCACGTGCGCTGCGGATGCAGCCAACACCCGCAGGCTGCGCGTCGCACCGTGAAATACCCGAGAGCCATAAGCGAAGGCCGCGTGGACATGGCCGCCACGCGCCGATCACACCGATGCTGCGGCAGTCCGTGACCACAGGGTGGTACGGCAAGCCGCACCCTCAATCGATGTCGTAAACGCCCCGCATGAAGCCTGCGATTACCGCAGCCGCCGCTTCCGGACGCGCCTGCAGCATCAGATGCGGCCCGTCCAGCCGCGTAGTGGCCTGCGCCGGCAACATCGCCGACAGGTGGCGCTGGCAGCGCGCAGGCAGAAGACGATCGTGCGCGGCGTGCAGGCACAGGGTGGGCAGGTCCACCGCGCGTGCCTGCGCGKCGACATCCACGCCCAGTGCCGCCACCGCACGCACGCGCAACACCTGTGGGTGCACCCGCGCCAGCGCCGACTGCAACGCGGCACGCAGGGCCGGGCTGCCCCAGCGCCCGAACAACAGCCACGACAGTGCCGGCATCGGCAACGCGCGCACCGGCGCGCGGTACAACACCGCTTGCAGCCGGCGTAGCGCAAGCCAGGGCGAGCGCGCAAACGTCGTGGACAGAATCAGGCCGCGCAACCGCAGCGGGGGTGCGGCGGCGATCACCAGCGCCAACGGGCCCGAGAACGACTCACCGAGCAGCACGTAGTCGCCGTCGGTCGGCAGCGCCTGGCGAACGACGTCCGCCAGCGCGGCGTAATCCAGCGCGCGATCCACCGGGTAGGCAATCACCGTGACCACGACGCCCATCCGCGCCATCGCGGCGGTAAACGCGACGTGCTGGGTGCCAGTCGCATCCAGGCCCGGCAGCAGCACCAGCCGCAACGGGCGCGGGGTATCCACGCCCGCCGCAGCGTCGCGCATCAGCGCGCGACGTCGGCCGCGGTGACCTGGCTGTTCTTGACCGGCGCCACACCCAGCGATGAGGTCGGATCGACGATCACCATCGTCTCGGTGGAGCCATCGGGCCAGACCACCTGAAACGTGCTGCCCGCCGGCAGCGAGGCAAACGGCATGCCGCTCTGCGCGCGGTACACCGCAGCTACCTGGCTGGCACCGGCGCGGCGCACGTCTTCGGTGGCCTTGACCGAGGTCAGCTTCACCTTGGACAGGCTGCGATAGCGGTCCTCATAGGTATCGATCATCACCAGGCCGACCGCCCCGGCAGAGTAGGCCACGAACAACGCCACCCAGAACCAGAACTTGGCACCATGCAGGAATCGACGGTAATTCATCGCCCGTTCCTCTGCTTGATCAGCATTTCAACCAACGTCTTCATTTTCCCCGCACCTTGCCGCGATACCGCAGCGTCATACACGAAAGTGGCAAAGTCCTGCCCACCGTCCTGCGAACAGATCCCTCCGTTCGCGCAGAAATTGTTCATCAACACACTGTCCGGCCCGCACGCCATGCCCAGCTCGCACGCGGCCAGGCGCCAGGCCAGTTCACTGAACTGGTCGCCGGCCACCAGCCCGTCCAGCGCGCGATCGCCGCTGGCGCGCTGGCCCATGCCGGTGGACAGCGCCATGTAGGCTTCCGGGTCACGCGAATCCATCACCCGCTCGACCAGCCCACGGCGGTAGGTCGGGCTGTTCTCCAGCGGCTGGCCTTCGGCGAACAGCGACGCCTCGGCGGCGAGATTGCCGGCCTTGGCCGCCTGCACGCGCTGGGCCAGGATCAACTGGCGGCCCAGGCCGTCGCTGCTGACAAAGCCGCCGCAGCGCCGCGCGACCCGCTCGCGGGCCTGCACCATGGTCGGTGAAGCGGTCATGCCCATGCCGGTCAGCAGCGCGTTGTCCAACTGGTAACCGCCGGGATCCATCGCGTAGGTCGCGCAGTAGTCGTAGACACGGCTGACCATCCACGCCGCCTCGGCATTGCCGTTGCCCGCCTGCAGTTGCAGGCGCTGGGCGTAGGCGTAAAGGTCGGTGTCGCCTTCGATGTCGGCGCGGATGTCCAGCGGCAGGCCCGAGGCGATGGTGGTGCCGCGCTCGATCGACAGCAACTGGCGCGCCAGCTGCTGTGCCTGCACCGGCGCCGCGGCCACCTGCGTGACCGGCACCTCATCCACGGCGTTGCCTGCCTCGGCAGGGCGCACATGACCACCGGCGCGATAGCCCACCACCCCCAGCAACGCCAGGGCCGGTACGACCAGCAACCAGGTTTTGAGGGTAGGCACGAGGGCCATGCGCGGGACCGGAGGTTGCCGGCAGGGCAACGGGAAGCCAAGTCTAGCAAGCACCCGTAGCCCTGTCTGAATCCACCGGCGGGCCGAATCTCGCCGCGGCGGGAGACGCGCCTGGGTCGCGCGGCGGGCAGCCCACCCCCACAATGGTCTAGCATTCACCGTTTTCCGCAGGTAGCCCACCCCATGCCGTTCCTGGAACTCACCCTCCGCTGCAGCGAATCCACCCAGCCCCGCTATGAGAATGCGCTGGACGATGTCGGCGCGCTGGCGGTGACCCTGCTCGATGCCGATGCCGATACCAGCAACGAGCGCGCGATCCTGGAGCCGGGCGTGGGCGAGACCCCGTTGTGGAACGACCTGGTGCTCACCGCCCTGTTCCCGGCCGAGACCAACGCGTTGGCGCTGCTGGCCGCGCTGGATGCCTTCGATCCCGGCCTGGACTGGTCCGATGCCAGCTTCCGCGCGGTGCAGGACGAAGACTGGGAGCGCGCCTGGCTGGACCAGTTCCAGCCGATGGCCTTCGGTGAACGCACCTGGATCGTGCCGTGGAATCACGACCTGCCCGAGGCCGCGCAGGCCGACGATGCCGCCGTGATCCGACTCGACCCGGGCCTGGCGTTCGGCTCGGGCACCCATCCCACCACCGCGCTGTGCCTGCGCTGGCTGGACAGCCTGGCCGCCGACGGCGTGCTGGCGGGCCAGACCGTGCTCGACTTCGGCTGCGGCTCGGGCATCCTGGCACTGGCTGCGCTGCGGCTCGGCGCCGCGCGTGCGGTAGGTGTGGACAACGATCCGCAGGCGGTGATCGCCACCGGCGACAACGCCGAGCGCAACGGCCTGCAGGATCGTCTGCAGGTGTACCTGCCCGCCGACGAACCGCCGACTACCTACCCGGTGGTGGTGGCCAACATCCTGGCCTCGGCACTGGATGCGCTGGCCGACGTGCTGGCCGCGCGCGTTGCCGCCGGCGGTCGCATCGCACTGTCGGGCATCCTGCATGGCCAGGAAGACGAGCTGCTGGTGCGCTACGCGCCGTGGTTCGACCAGCTGGAGACCGCGCAGGACGGCGACTGGATGCGCATCACCGGCGTGCGCCGCGCGTGAGGCGGCATGAACGTGCTTGAATGGGCGCGCCCCTCCTGCCCGGCCCCGACCCGATGACCGAGCCCACGCCACCGCCACGTCGCCCGCTGGCCACGTTCCTGCGTGCCAGCCCGGCAGACACACCTGCCAGCGAACCACCCGCGCAGACGCTGCCGTCGGATGCGGACGCGGACGCCCAGGCATTGCCTGCGCAGTACACGGCGCCACCGGTGACGGAGGGCAAGGACTGGACGCAGACCGTGTCGGTCTTCGACCCGCCGCCCGCCGAGCGCGTGGCGCACGTGGACCACGGCGAGCACGCAGAACGCGATGCGGCGCCACGCGAAGACGCCCGCGTGGCGGCCACGGCCGAGGCGCCCGCATCGCGCGTTGACGCCGATACCGCGCACGCATCGGCAGTGCAGGATGACGATCCGAGCGTGGCGCCGGCCGAGGCAACCCCGCCCGTGCAGGGACGTGCCACGACCGCACCGAGCTTCATGYGGCTGCCCGTGGCGCCGCTGCATACGCCGCGCTGGCAATGGGGCGTGCTGGCCGGGCTGGTGGTGCTGCTGCTGTTGCAGATCGCCGTCGCCGACCGCGCGCGATTGGCTGCCGATGCCGGCACCCGGCCGTGGATCGCCGGGGTGTGCAGCGTACTGCGCTGCACGTTGCCGGCGTGGCAGGAGCCGGCGGCGTTCAGCATGATCAGCCGCGATGTGCGTCCGGTACCGGGCCAGCCCGGTGCGCTGCAGGTGCAGGCCAGCTTCCGCAACGATGCACGCTGGGCGCAGGCATGGCCGTCGCTGCGGCTGTCGCTGTCCGACGCCGATGGCCGCGTGATCGGCACCGGCGCGTTCGCACCGCGTGACTACCTGGACCGTTCGGTCGATGCCAACAGCGTATTGGAACCAGGACAAAGCGCGCAGATCGCGTTCCGCGTGCGCGAGCCCGCCGCGTCGACCGTCGCATTCACCTTCGAGTTCCTGTAACCCCGCGTTCCAGCCCGGAGCGTGGCGGCCTGCCCACGCACGCGCTAGACTGACCCCCTACAATTCTACGCCCGGGGCTGCTGTCCGCCCCGGCATCTGCACCGGGAACCTCCTTGAACGCTGTCCTTTCTCGTCCTGACAATAGTCGTGGCGCGCCGAAGCCACCGCTGCGCGAACACGTGGCCCAATCGGTCCGACGCTACCTGCGGGACCTGGACGGGTGCGATGCCGACGATGTGTACGAGATCGTCCTGCGCGAAATGGAMATCCCGCTGTTCGTGGAAGTGCTCAACCACTGCGAAGGCAACCAGAGCCGCGCGGCGGCCATGCTGGGCATTCACCGCGCCACGCTGCGCAAGAAGCTGAAGGAATACGGCATCGCCACCTGATGGCGGTGTGGACGCAACGCGCGTCCGGCAAGGCGCGGGTCAGTGCTGTGCCAGCCATGCTTCCCAGGGAAGAGGTCTGCCAAGGTGCTCCCGCAGCCATCCGACATCGCGGACGCGCTCAAGACTATTGCGCAGCGCAAGGACCTGGCCTGGCACGCGGTCCGGATGGCCGAGGGGCCCTTCAAGTGCAAAAATCCTGAACGTGTTGCCAGGCGTTCGCTGGAAGCGGGCGATGGCTCCGTTCGAGAACAGAATCGCGCCTTCATCCATCGCCGGCACGAACCGGTAGACCTCGATTGCGTGCAGGTCTGCGAGCACGGAAAGCTCGATCAGCAGCTCGTCCACCCTGGGCATGCGCCGATACAGCCGAATCCCATCGCCAACGCACTTGCCTTGTTCCAAATAGAGCTTGTACTCAATGCCACGCGTGCGCCGCCGCTCACGCAGATCGACGAAGTACGACAGCAAGACCTCCGGTCCTGCGCCCCAGCATTCGTCCGCCTGTGCCTTCAGTGCGCCTGAGTCGCCGAGGCTGTGCCAAGGCGCCGCAGCGCGGCCATCACGCTCACATCCCAGGTAGATCGACAGGAAGCCGACGTACCCGTAGGTGCGAATCAACATGCGTATGGCGTCATGCGGGGACATCAAGGTTTCCAGGCAGAGAAACGATGCAAAGGGAATACGGCATCGCCCGCTGGTGACGCGCATCGACGGTTTGCCCGATACGCCTCACGCGCTCCAGAAGTACCGCACAAGGTGGAAGAACACCGGCGCGGCGAAGCACACCGAATCCAGTCGATCAAGCATGCCGCCGTGGCCCTCGATCATGTGGCCCCAGTCCTTGATGCCGCGATCGCGCTTGATCGCCGACATCACCAGGCCGCCCCAGAACCCCATCAGGTTGACCGCCAGCGACATCCCGAACGCCTGCCACGGCGTGAAAGGGGTCAGCCACCACAGCGCCGCGCCCAGCGCGCTGGCCGACAGCACCCCACCGATGAAACCTTCCACGGTCTTGGACGGCGACAGCTTCGGTGCGATCAGGCGCTTGCCGATCAGCTTGCCCCAGATGTACTGCAGCACGTCCGAGGATTGCACCACGATCACCAGGAACGCGAACAGCAGCAGGTTGCGCGCCGGCTCCACCCCGGCCAGCTTCAGGTTCAGCAGCGCCGGCACGTGGGAGATGCAGAACACGCAGATCATCAGCCCCCACTGCACCTTGGACGTGCGCTCCAGGTAATCGGTGGTGTCTCCGCCGATGGTGGCCAGGATCGGCAGGAACAGGAACGCATAGACCGGGATCAGCAGCGTGTACATGCCGTACCAGTCAGTCCACACCAGCCAGTACTGCCACGGCAGCACCACGTAGAAGGCGGCCAGCAGCGCGTAGTAGTCGCCGGCACGGGTGGGCGTGAGCGTGATGAACTCGCGCAGCGCGAACAGCGACACCACCGCAAACAGCACCACCACCCCGGTGCGTCCGAAGAAGAACGCCAGCGCGACCACCGCGGCCATCACCCACCACGCGCGGATGCGCGAGACCAGGTTGGCCAGCACCGTGCTGGGCGCATGGCGCGCGCGCCAGCGCAGGGTCTCGGCGATGACCGTGGCCACCACCAGTACCGCCGCGATACCGGCAAACAACAGCCGGGTCTGCGCGTGCGTGGACAGCTGCGCGATATCGCTGGCCARGCTGGAAAACAGCAGCATCCCCTGCCCGGCCATCATGCGCGCTGCCTGCGCGGCTGCGGATCCAGCGCCAGCAGCGACACCCGGGCACGCTCCAGGAAGCGGTCCTTGTCCTCATCGGCCTTCAGCCGCAGCGGCTCGCCGAAGGTGGTGGTGCACAGCAGCGGCAACGGCAACCAGCGGCCCTTGGGCATGACCCGCTTGAGGTTGTCGATCCACACCGGCACGAACTCCAGCTCCGGGCGCTGCCGGGCCAGGTGGTAGATGCCGCTCTTGAACGGCAACACCCCCTCTTCGGTATTGCGCGTGCCCTCGGGGAACAGGATCAGCGAGTTGCCTTCGTCCACCGCCTGGCACAGGCAGGCGATGGGATCGTGGTCGCGCTTGGCCGCATCGCGCTCGATCAGCACGCCATTGAACACCGCGTGGATCAGGTAGCGGCGCAGGCCGTCGCGCTGCCAGTAATCGGCCGCTGCCACCGGGCGGACCTGGCGCCGCAGGGTGATCGGCAACGCCGACCAGATCAGCACGAAATCGCCGTGGCTGGCGTGGTTGCCGTAGTACACGCGATGGTCGCTGGACGGTGCACAGCCCTGCCACAATGCGCGCGCGCCGGTCAGTGCGCGGATCGCGCCACTGCAGCTGCGTGCCACCAGATCAGCCAGCATGTCCTGCCCTCATCGTGATTGCATCCCTTGCGTGAGTCATCCGGATATCCGCAACCACAGCGCGGCCAGCAGCGTCAGCGCCTGCAGCAGTACGCACGCGCCCTGCCCGCGCAGCAGACCGCGCATGCCCTGCCAGCGCGCAGGCCAACCACGCGTGGGTGGCACCGCATCGCGCAGGCCCAAGGCCTGCAGCGCATCGTCGATCGGTCCCGGTGCGGCATCCGGATGCGCGGCCAGCAGGCCGTCCAGCAGTGCACGGTCGAAGCCGATCCGTGCAGCGAAGTACGCCTGGCCTGCACCGGCCAGCAGCGACAACAGCGCGATTGCCACCACCGGCATACTGCGCGGCGCCAGCAGCAACAGTGCCAGTGCGGTCGCCGCAAGCAGCGTGGAAATCACCGCCGGAATGCGCGCCTGGCGCAGCAGCGCGGCCATCGCCTGCACCTGCATCGCCGTGCTCATGCCTGCACCCCCGGCGCATCGTGGGCGTGCTGCGGCTGCACCGCCAGTGCGATCGCAGCGCGATGCCGTTCATGCAGCACGATCCACGGACAATCCAAGCGGAGCAGCCGGATCGCCGCATCGGCGCTGTCGGCATGGCCGCTGCGGCACAGCCAGGTCGCCACCGCTGCGGCACTGCGTGAATAGCCCAACGCGCAGCACACCAGCACCTGTCCACGCCGATGCCCGTGCGAGATCGCATCGGCGGCGCGGCGCAGGGCGTCCGGTGAGGGCGTGGCCAGGTCCAGCATCGGCACGCTGCGGTAATGGCGCACGCTGCCGCGGAACGGCAGCTCGGCGCAGACATCGACCACGGTCGGCATCGTCAGCACCGCACCGGCATCGGGCATGCGCCCCAGCCACACCCCATCGATCACCAGCTGCGGCTGCGGCGCACGTCGCGTCCACCAGCGCGCGTTCAACCACGCCGCCAACAGGTACGGCGCCAGCAACCAGCGCGCGGCCATGCTCAGGCGCCCGTCTTCCTGCTTCTGGAATACCGCCGTGCCCAACGCCGCATAGCCCAGTGCAACCAGCGCCAGCGACAGCGCCGGCCAGCCCAGCCACAGCACCCAGCCACTGAAGGTCAGCGCCAGGGACGCGCACAGCGCGCTGCCCAGTGCGTACAGCGCGGCCAGCCGCCAGCGCGCAGCATCGGCCGTCCACTGCCAGTGGGCAAGCGGCGAGCGTCCGTGCACCGGCCACAGCCATACGCACAGCCAGCCCACGGCCACGCCGGTAGGCACATCGACGAAGTGGTGCTGCCAGGTGGTCAGCACGGAAATACCGATCAGCGCGAACCACACATGCAGTGCGCTGCGCCACCATCCACGCAGGTGCTGCTCAAAGCGCACCCACAGCACCACCAGCAGCACGATGTGCAGCGACGGTGCCTGGTTGAAGGGTTTGTCGAAGCCCAGCAGCACGTCGAACAGCCAGCCGAACACGCCGCCGGTCTCCGGGCGCTCCAGGCTGAAGCGCAGCGGCCACAGCAGGAAGCAGCCCACCGACAACAACTGCGCGGTGAACAACCGCCGCGCGTGCATGTCCAGTTCGGCGCGTTGGGTGCAGATGAAGAACGACGCCACGTAGAACAGGTCGATGGACCAGTACGGGACGATGGTCCAGGCCTGGAACGGGATCTTCGCTTCCCAGTCGAACACGATCGAGGGCACGTACGGCAGGCGCCCGGCCATCGCATTGGCCAGGCCGTAGCTGAGGAAGAAGAATGGCCCCAGCAGCGCCAGCCAGACCAGCGCGCGTCGCCATGGCCGCGCGCCCTCGGTCATGGCAGCACCCGCCGTGCCAACGAGACGGTGAAGATGCCGAAGCGGTCGATGCGCTGGGTGACTTTCTCAAAGCCGGCCAGGCGCACCAGTTCGTCCATTTCCTGCTGGGTGCGGCGCCGCATCACCCAGGCCACGCCTTCGCGGTGGCTGGTCAGCGCGCGGGCGATGAACTCCAGCTGCGGGTGCCAGGGCTGGCCGGTGTAGACCAGGTAGCCGCCTTCGCGCATCGCCGCGGCGATGCCCTGCAGCGAGCGCAGCACCGCGTCATTATCGGCAAACAGTTCATACAGGCCCGATACCGTGGACAGCGTCGGCGCCACCGGCAGCGCGGCCAGCGAGGCCGCGTCGAATGCATCGCCCTGCTCGAAAGTGGCGATGTCGTCGGCGCCGAACGCGCTGATCAGCTTGCGACCGTCGATGACGTTGCGCTCGCTGAAATCGCGCAGGGTGATCGCCTCCGCACGGTGTTCACCCTGTGCCAGCGCGTCGAGCACGTAACGACCGTGGCCGGCGGCCACGTCCAGCACCCGCACCGGGCGACCTTCGCCATGCAGGTGCAGGGCGGCCAGCTGCAGCAGCTCGCGCACGTGGGTACGGCGGATGCGGATGCCGCGCCAGCCGATCGCGTCCAGGTAGTTGCGGTCGATCATGCGGCCCAGCGGTCCGCTGCCGCGCGCCTGGTCGCGATAGATGTAGTCCAGCGTGCTGCCCGAGTCGAAGCCGCTCTCCAGCCCCAGCGCGATGCCTTCGGACAGCCTGCCGCCGAAGCGCAGCCCGGCGCGGGTGAAGCGCCAGTAGGCGTCCTTGGCGCTGTTGCGCTGCGGCGGCCAGGACAGGATTTCGGCCTCGTCGAAAGTCGGCCCGTGGCGATGCGCGTCGCGCAGGCTGGGTCGTACCAGCGGCTGGGCGAAGCGCTCGCTGATGAAACGGCGGATGGAGGCGATGGCTGGCGCGCGGTCACGTTCGCCCAGGGTGTCGTGGAAGAAACCCGGCAGCAGGTGGCGTTCCTTGATCGGCGAGGACAGGCGCTCGTAGAAGCGGTCCTGCGGCGCACGATGCACCACGAAATCCGCGCCGGACACCAGCAGCTGGGTTGGCAC
>NZ_JBFULB010000130.1:0-10511 GCF_056400545.1 Stenotrophomonas sp. P5_A8
GATATGCCCGGGGCCATCATGGAAGTTGGCCTTGTAAGTCTTTACCGCATAGGGGTCCCATTCGCTGGTGAACACGCAGCGGCCACCCTGCTTCTCAAAGGCCGTGCGGATGCCACCGATCCCCGCGAATAGGTCGATGAAACGGAACTTTCCTTCGCCGGTCGGCGGCTCGCCGAAGGGCAGCAGGCGCTGGCGGATCGCGTCTGCAATGTAGGGCTTGGGCTCGGTCTCGCGAACTTGCCAGCGTTTGACGGTCTTCGGATCAACTCCAAGGGCTTGGGCGACCTCCTTCGTTGAAAAGCGCTGGAGGGAAAGGTCGATCAGCTCGTACGTATTCATGGATGCTCCGGGAATTCAGCGGACAGTATGTCCAATTTCGTCCCGTGGGTGAAGAGGGGGTATCGCTGGAGGCAGCGCTGAGGGGTCAGGGAAGCCCGTGTGGGACGTTGACACTGGGCCGTCTCAAAGACTGCGACCGCAACTGGTGCAGTCGATGGAGCTTTGCCGTTCAAGAGGAACAAACGATTTCCAAAGCTCTTCACCATCCCGAATGATGTTCACCGAGCGTAGAAACTCCTCTGGCACCCACCTTCCTTGCCATCCCGGCAAGGGCAAGCCCTGCAGGAGGTCCAACATGTTGACGCCGTGGGAAGACGAACCCGTTGACGCGCGCCCCAAGCGCAAACCCTACGCCCGCCCCGCACGCAGCTACCGCGTAGGCGCGCTGACGTACCCGGACCGCGAAGAGCGCGGTCCCACCGAGATTGTCCCCTACCTCAAGCTGCGCGGCCGCTGGCTGGACAAGCTCGGCTTCGACGTAGGCGCCCGCCTGAAGGTTGAGGCCACGCACGGCAGCATCACCCTTACGGTGGTGGAGCGGCCGGTGGTGGTGCCCCCAAAGATCCCCAGGAAGTTGCAGCGGCAAGCCCGCTGAGCGGCAGCGCCCAGTCGTGCGGTGGGCCGCTGCACGGCCATGGCCCGCCAGCCCGTGCAGGGCCCATGGCCAGATGACGCCGGTGCGTGCCGGGGCTCGGCAGCACCGCACGATGACAGGCAAACGCCAGCACATCGCTGCACGTCCGGTGCGGTGTGGCTGTGCATTCGGTTTCACTACCCAGCAGTGGGAGCAACTCATGAGCAAGAGTGTCTTCATGCAGCTACAGATGGAAGCCGGCTTGCGCGCCAGCTTCCAGGAAGCGGCCGAGCGCCAACACCGACCCGCCGCACAGGTGCTGCGGCAGTTGATGCGGGCGTACGTGGTCACGCAGTGCGATGCAGAGGCGGTCGCTGTGGGCCGAAGGCTTGAAGCGGTGAGGCGCGCAGCGGCGTCGGTGGCGCTGGATGCGCCGGCGGTGGGCGAGGGGCCGTTGGAGGAGGCGCCGGGGTTTTCGAGCATTGATCGGGATCTGGAGGAAATGGCACGGCGGCAGCAGGGGTGGGGGTGCTGTCCGTTTGGTGTGGCGTGAGGTACGCAGGTCGCGCTGGCGTGGCTGGATGCTGGTGATGGTAATTGCGGGGCGGCCCACCAGACAGGCGGGCCGCCCTGCGGTGGGCTGGGTAGAGCTATACCTGCCGACCTACTGTGCGAAGTGAGTACCCCTGTCCGATCCGCACACCCTCGGGATGCACACGTCCATAGACGTGTTCACAAAGCGCGAGGCGTGCACAATACAAGCCACAGAAATCGCGGTGTTCTCCCTGAATGCGTTGGCGTAGTGGGTGACGGATGCGTACGAGCAACGCCCATTGTCCACGCCAACTGTCGCCCTCCGTTCTCCCCCCACCGAGCTCTCTACTCTTATCTGGCCATTAGATGTAAAGGTGGCGCCGACAGGGACACGGCCGTTTGGAGCAATCGCGGTCGCCCAGTCAGCTGCCTTCGGTTGACTTTGACCCTCATCCAAAGCATCCGCATCCGAGCTGCTGCAGGCCCAGCCCGCAGCAGAACCGACAACGATGCCCTCGCCAGGGGATGGCGACATGCCCATCGCGTCGCAGAACGCCTGGTGGTACAGCTTGGTGGCCTCGGTCTGCTCATCGTAACGATAGACGTGACGTCCAAAGCCATCTGACTTCAGCAGCTGATCCACCTCCACCATTCCGCCGTTGAAGTCGGTCCATTCGGTTCTTCTGATGATGTGCCCAATTCCATCCGACTCCGCCACAACCTGGTCAACGCTGAGTGGCCGTTCTTCCGCGCATAGCTGGGCGGACGCCAGGATCCCGATGACTACTGCTATTGACTTCATTCTCACTTAGAACCTCCTGCCCACGAAATGTGGAGGGCAAAGGGTCATCCTTGGCTACGGTCAAGTCAGTGATCAAGGTCGTGTGCTGGAGCTTTGCAGGTTTTTCCTACCATGATCTGTGCAGTTCAACATCCTTGGGCGGTCAGGTGTAATGCGAAAGCGGCCCTCGTGTTCGTTGTGGCGGATATCCAGTTGATTGCGCTTGACGAAGTRCTCACGCCCGAAGACGGCGTGACCAAGCTCGCGCAGCTCGCCATGGTGAGGGACGAGTGCGTGGATGAGTAGAGCTGCATCTCCCCGCCGAGCGGTCGCATTCTGCCGCGCACGTAAGCTATGCGCACTCCAATGCGTAAACCCAAATGGTGAAGAATGAAATAGCGTCCGGCTGGGGCGCAGCCACCTGCGATCCATGTGGGGAAGCAGAGTGCGACGCGTACGTCACCAGATATCACAATATGAGCTTGATCCTGCAGCGCGCTTAGCCGCAGTGTCTCACTTTGGAAGAGAGCTTATGACCACGGACCATGCACCGAGAAAGCGCTCGCATCTCGAACAAAGTGAGAACTTCCATGTATCGCTCTCTCGAGCGCTCCCCCACACGCTGTCGGACGGGCGGGACGGCGTGGTACCAGTACGTCTTCCTCCGCGACGGTGAGCGCATTGGAGCCATGGGATTCTTTGGGCCTCAGGAGTTCTTCGCTGGATATCCTCACTCAAGCTGGATATACACCTTTGATCTGACCTTTGGTCACGTCGTGGATGACATGCTGCGCTTCAAGCGCACGCTCGGTAGCTCGGATGACGACTTCCAATTCATCCGCAGCCTTGCGGCGGCTTTGGTGCCGGCCGCCATCACTTGGCAATCCCTCATCAGCGAGAGTGAGCTGGCGCTTCGCAGATACATCAGAAGCTGGTGTGCTACATCGTCCCCGGGGTAATCTTCACTGAGCCTCATAGCGGCTCTGGATGGAACAGGATCGACGCATGGAAATCTCAAACAAGAATGCACCCAAGCGCGGCGAGTTTTTTCTTCTGATGCCGGACACAGCCCGTGGTGGACGAGGGCACGGCGTCGAGATCGAAAATGAGGAAGCTCTGCTGACACCTCCCAGGCTGATCATTCGGCCGCGTGGGGGGGGCTTCCCAGTGCTCAAAGAGAAGCCTGTTCTGCTCCACGATCCTGGAGCGGGTGATCCGCCCGAAGACCTGGAGGGAGGGTTGAGCGGGTACTGGCTCGTGTCCGAGCGCCTCAAAGATGTCTTTTCCAAGGTCGATCCCGCTGGATTCGATTTCGTGGAATGCGACTATCGACAAGCCGACGGATCCGAGGGCCCGCGCTACTACCTGTGTGAGGTAACACGTGAGCTGGACGCGCTTGACGAAGAGAGCTCCAGGCTGACCATCGATGTCAGCGACGACTTTGTTGGCGGAAAGTTCTATGACCTCAGTGGCGGCACAAGTCTGTCGTTTCGCAAAGACGTTGTTGGCCAAGCGCATATTTTCCGAACCCCGTACTCTGGCGGTTTGACCTTCTGTGATCGAATTCTCCGGGACGCTGTCTGGGCTGCAGGCATTGGCGGGCAGAGGGAATCGCGAGGCCTGTGGTTTACGGACGCCGCCGACATCTGAACCGGCAATGTGACATCAAGGAAGAGGTGGCGAAATGCCTCGCAATGGACCGATTTTTCAAGACCATCACGTCATTGAGCAGCAGACGTTTCGAAACAGTCAGCTCCTAAAGGTCCTCGAGAGGGCTAACCTGGTTGAAAAGGATGCCTTCGAGAACCGGATCAGTATGCCTGCGGATCCGCGGCTCGCCCACGCGCTGGGAGTTTCTCCCCACAGCGGTGGGCCAATCAGGGAGTATCAAAAGGGCATCGGTTTTCAACTTGAGAAGCTGGCGCAAACCGTCGATGGCCAAGCTGCGCTCGAGAACGACGTAGAAGCGATGCAGCGAATCGCGGGCCGGGTGAATGGCCTGCGCGACACGATGACCATCGGATTGGTCAACGGTGACCTTTACACCAATGCCCCACTTGGCATGACTGCGGAGGACATCCGGCCTCGGACGCAGATGTTCCTCCATGGTATCGATAATTACGGTCGCGCGAACGCCCATCAGCTCGCCACACTCAATGGGCTTTCATCCGTTGATCGTGGGTACCTTTCGGTTACCCAATCCGAGGCAAGAATCCTCACTGTGCTTGAGTTTTCTCAGCAATCGACTAACAGGTTGACGAAAGGTGGTGACTTGGATCTGCAGCGGCACCAGTTGGCGCAGGCAATAGCCAATGCTCATCAGGATGGGCGAATAGCTTTGTCCGAGAAGGGTATACAAAAAGTTGAAGCCACTCTGGGCCAGGCTGCAGCCAGTTCACTCCGCGTGCCTCGTGGACAGCAAGGCTTTGCGTCGATCGGCTTATTGCTTGGCGATACCCCGACCAGCACGCTCGTACGCACTGGCGGGCTGCTGACCACAGGCGCTGACGCCATCCTGACCGCCCGCCGCTCCGCCGAGCTGCTTGAACAAGGCAATGCCACCGCAGCACAGTCTGAGGTCAACCACGCCCTCGCCCGAAATGTTGGCGGTTGGGCCGGTGGCACTTCCATGGCCATGGCATTGGGGGGAAGCGGCTACGTACCGGCCGCTGTAGTCGCGGCGGATGCATTGTTCCTGGCCAAGGCATTCGAAAAAGGGGCCGACCTACTGGACAACCGTGCCATTTACCATCAGACCGCCTCTGGTGTGTCGTGGGCGTTCGATGGAGCCCAATGGTATCGGGAGGCAGACTTCGAGCGAGTAAGCGCCGGATCGAGCGACCCGATCGAGGGGCGTGTTGCGGCCAGTTACGAAAAGTCCCAGCAGCTGGGGGCGATGGCGACCGCGAAGGCGGTTGAACTCGCGCTTGGCAAAGCACCGCCGCCCCAGGATCCATTCAAGATTCCAGCCCAGGCAAGCGAGCAGCGCGGCTTGGACAATCAGGACTGGTACCGCAATCCCGATACCTCGGCATGGGAGCGACAGGTCAAAACCGGCTTGTCCGGCGCAAATGATCGGGCAAGCTACGAAACCCAGACTGCGACGCCGGAGCGCGCCCAGCAACTCAATCAAGAGGCATTGGACCGTATCGAGGGCAATATTGCTACGGGGCCGGAGGCGATCGCAGCGCAGTATCTGGAAGCGTATGCTGCGCAACGCGCGCAAGACTACGGGGTGAGCGTGCCGGAGGCAGTCGAGTCGGCGCGCGCCAAATCCGGCGCCGTGCTCGGTTCGGATAGTGAGCGTTATCTGCGCAGTGCGGTGGGTCAGTGGGTGAGCGGGAGCCGGATGGCCGAAGGTAACCTGGCGCTGGAACTTGAGCTGACCAACCAGATGCGCCAGCCGTCGCTGGAGCGCTTCCAGCAGGAGCTGGCAGACATCCAGGCTTTGCCGGCGCCGTCGGTGGAGCAGACCGGGAAGAACGAACTGCTGCACCGCTATCAAAGCGCTGGCGTGGACCTGAACGTAAATCCTGAAACCCAGCAAGCCATCGCGCTGGCTGTGCAGCGCACGCTGGATGCCAATGGCGTCACCGGCCAGACGATGCAGCAACTTCAACGCAATGAGACGGGCCAGTATGGCTACGACAGCCCCATCAATTACTATCAGACCGGGCCCGATGGCGTGGCGCATCTGGTGGCCGTTACCGACGTTGCTGAGCTGCGACGGGCGTGGACGGAGGTCCGGGCACAGCAACAGGAAGACGCGCCGATCCCTGACTCCCCAGAGCTACGCATCACCGCACTATCGGCCCAGGAACGCGATGCCCACGAACAGGCGCTGCGCGAGGCGAACCGTGAGGGACTCTCCATCGGCGAGGCGCAGCAGGTCGCTGCCGCTGCTGCGCTGGGCGTAGCTGATCAGCGCATTGAAGAGGCGTTGGCGCCGGAGGTGCAGCAGCGGGAGTCGGGACCTGTAGAGGCCACCGTTGCTCCGGCAATGGCCGCCGCCTCGATACCGCCCATCAGTGCACCGCTCCCCACGGAGGCTGATCGTGCGCAGTCTTCTGAGATGGATCGCCACGACGAAGCACRCCGCACCGAGGCGGAGCGGGCGCAGGCGTCGAGAGAAACCGAGGAAGCCGATCGGCGCCACGCCGTCGACACGGCAGACGAGGTGGTCAGACAAGTGCCGCAGGCGCAGACCAATCATCCGGAGACAGCTGAAGCGCCGCCCATGTCTCCTGCTGGCTCCAGTGCTCCCGACGCAATGAACCTCCAGCCCGCCCATGTGGAGCCAGGCGCTGCGGTGCCAGCTGCGCACGAGCCGCAGCGCGGATCTGAGCCGGAGGCGGTCACCATTGCCAACACCCATCAGCTCCCACCTCAGATCACTGAGCCGCAGCCCATCGCTGACCAGCTTGCGAGTGACTGGCAGCCGGCAAACGAGGATTCCCGCGAGCAGATGCAGTCGCTCGCAGAAGAAGCGATCCCACCACACCACTTCACCCAGCCATCGACTGACGCCGAGCTGGAGCAGACCGCACAGCCGCCTGTATACAATCGCGAAGAGACCTACGCCCAAGACGCCCTGCTGCGGCAGGCAGAGCAGGCAGAGCAGTCGATCTCCAGCGAAGCAGAGCGCGAGGAACTTGCAGATATTCCCCCGGCCGAGCCACTCGACGTTGCGCGCCTACCTGAGCAACAGCACGCCGCGCCAGCGAAGCTGTCACCCGCGCACCCGGACCACCCGGACAACCGACTCTACGAGCAGATCCGCGAGGGAGTAGCCGAGTTGGACGCCCAGCATGGCCGCACACCCGATGCGATGAGCGAGCGCCTGACCGGCAGCCTGCTCGTACTGGCGAAGGACAACGGGCTGGACCGCGTCGACCACGTGGTGTTGAGCCAAGCGACGGCCGATGCCCGGTCCGGGCAGAACGTGTTCGTCGTCCAGGGCGAGATGGGCGATCCCGCGCAGTTGCGTGCAGGGATGTCGACCCAGCAGGCCGTGTCGACGCCGTGGGACGATTCCATGCAGCAATTCGATGCGGTGGCAGAGGAACGCCAAGCGCGTGCGCAACAGCAGGCGCTGCAGCAGCAGGACGAAGACCAACGCGTGCAGCACGAAATGCAGCTGACGGCTGCAAGCATGGGTGGCTAGGTGCGGCCACTACAGCGTTCATGGGTGTGCGAGACCCATGGCGTGCTCGTTAGCGCGTGTGTGAGCGAACTCGCTCGGACCCAGGTTGCGCTCCAGGCGCTGATTGCGTCACCTCACCGGGAGGTTCATTTCACACCAACCGGGATGCAGCGATCATGGCGGGCGGGGCAGGGAGGCAACCCGCCTCGTAAAACCGCAGGGTCGTTCACGCAAGAACTGTGGAATGGCCGCACGCCGGAGTAGCCTGATAGCTGTTGTCTTTGGCAACTGGCCCTGTGAAAGATAAGTTCCACTTCACTCGGCCTGCCTACTCGATTCATGGTGGAGGTGGAGCTTCGAAACTCCACGACATATGACGAGAACGACGTGCAATACGTCGRGAGGGCGGCTAATAAAACACCCCCGGAAGGGGGGAATAAGCCCGCCGATCATATGCGGTTTCGAACCTCCCGACACCCTTTCGCCCCCGCGGGCGAAAGCACCTCCCGTCAGGAGTGGCCAACATGCACGAACCTCTGAATCCGGCTACCCCAACAGTCGGTATGGCCGTAGCGCAGTCCTCCGTCCCGCTGCATGCGCGGTGCACGCCATGACCATGGAGAACGCCCACTTCACCCTCGCCGAGATCTTCGACGCCTTCCACCGCTCCTCCGAGCTGTGTCGCCCCATCTGGCGCGCCTCCTTTGAAATCTGCTGCATGGCGCTGGGCCTGAACCCCGCGCGGGAATGGGAGCGCCAGGTCCGGCGAGCGCGTCAAGGAGACAGCGAGGTGCATTGAGTCCTTCGGCCCAGCCTTCGAGGCAGAACGCAGACTTGCTGCCCCTTCACCCGCCTATGCGATCATCCCCGCCAAGGACCGCCATTCGACAATCGAACGGCGCGGGGCAAGGGTCGGTTTCAGACAGGGCTGAGTGAGCATGGAGCACAACGAACACTACACGGTGACCATTTACCTGGCCGCGCCGGGCACACCGCTCGAGGGCGGCGGCACCGCGCTCATGGGGCACATGTACCTGCAGACCGCGCACGGCGCGCAGCGGGACAGCTACGGCTTCGGCCCGGCCCCGGATGCGGCCTCGGGCGTGGTGTCCTACACCGATGCGGATACCTACAAGGATCCCTACTACGCCCGCACCCTGGAGATCACCCGGGAACAGTTCGACAGGATCCGCGCGTTCGGCGCGCATCCGGCCGCGCACGGTTTCAACATCAACGGGCCGGTGTTCACCAGCAGCTGCGTGGATTTTGCTTGGGCCGCACTCGGCCACGCCGGCATCCACCGGCAGACCGGTGCCGATACCGACCACGACAGCGAGTTCGCGGTGCTGTTCAACCAGCCGGAAGTGCAGTGCATTGCAGCACCGGTCCCGGGCAGCGCACTGAACACCGAGCACCACAACCCGCTGCCCGAGCGCGATGTGTGGCAGCGTCGCCTGGCCGAAATGGAACGGCAGAAGGCCGCGCGCCGTCCTGCGCCACCGCCGGCGACACCGGCCGATCCCGCCCACCCGGACCACCGCCTGCTGACCCAGCTCAACAGCAAGGTGGCCGAGCTGGACGCCGCCAACGGCCGTACCTTCGACGCCACCAGTGAGCGCATCAGCGCCAGCCTGCTGGCCCTGGCCAAGCAGAACAACCTCTCCCGCGTGGACCACGTGCTGCTGAGCAGGCGCACCGAGGACAACGCAGCGGCCGAGAACATCTTCATCGTGCAGGGCGACCGTGATGACCCCGCGCACCTGCGGGCGAGCATGCCGACCGAGGTAGCGGCCAAGACGGCAGTGGATGAGTCGTTGAAACGGGCGAAGTGACATAACGGCGCGCGCTGCAGTTGCCGCCATGACGCGGCCCTGCCGGACGTGACGTCTTCAGCCTGCTACCATGCCCGAGCCATAGCCAGCCTGCCCTGCACGAACCGCTGCACGGGCCGGCCGTTGTACAACGGCCCCGCGAGCCAGGACACCCCCCGTGCCCATCCAAGGAAGCTCGCATGCACCCTCGTTCCGTTTTCCGTTCGGCCGCCCTGGCCCTCGCCGTCAGCCTGACCCTCGGCGCGCCGTCCGCGTTCGCCGCTGACACCGCCGCGCCCACCTCGGCCGCTACTGCCGCCGCCGTCCAGCGCAAGCCGATCGCCCAGGGCCTGTACGAGCTGGCCTTCAGCCCGAAACAGAACGCCGTGTTCGTCGCCTCCTCGGGCGGCTTCGGCGATGCCGCCGGCCCGGCGCAGGTGCTGCGCCTGAACCCGGAAACCCTCGCCGTTGAAGCCCGCATTCCGCTGGAGCGCAAGGGCTTTGGCGTGGTGCTCGATGACGCCGGCGACCGCCTGTATGTCGGCAACACCGTGGACACCTCGGTCACCGTGGTCGACACCGCCGCGAACAAGGCCATTGGCACCGTGCAGCTGATGGAGAAGGTGGTGGGCAAGGATGGCAAGGCCTCCTATACCCACGACCTGCGTGAGCTGGTGGTCGATGCGCCCAACCACCGCCTGTACGTCACCGGTCACTCCGGCGACGGCAGCGTGCTGTTCGTGGTCGACACGCAGACGCTGAAGGTGATCAACACCATCCCCGGCCTGGGCAACGCCAAGGCGCCGGGCCTGGCGCTCGATGCCAAGGGCAAGCGCGTGTACACCTCCAACCTGCTGGCCGAAGTGGTCACTGTCGGCACCGACAGCGGCAAGGTGGAGCAGCGCTTCAAGGTAGGCGCCGAGCAGCCGATGAACATCGCGCTCGACCCGGCCGGCAAGCGCCTGTTCGTCACCGACCAGGGCTCGGAGATGATCCGCAAGTACCAGGCCAGCAGCTCCGGCTTCACCTCGTCGCACCCGGGCCAGCGCGTGCTGGTGATCGACCGCGGCACCGGCAAGGAACTGGCCAGCATCGCCACCGACGCCGGTCCGCTGGGCATCCTGCTGGATGCACCGCGCAAGCGCCTGTACGTGACCAACCGCGACGGCGGCACCGTCACCGCCTACAACAGCGATACGTACAAGCCGGTGGCGACCTACGCCGTGCCGACCCACCCGAACAGCCTGGCGTTGGATGCCAAGAACAACGTGCTGTACGTATCGGTGAAGAATGGCGAGAAGGACGCCAAGGGGAGTGAGGAGTCTGTGG
>NZ_JBFULB010000131.1:0-10510 GCF_056400545.1 Stenotrophomonas sp. P5_A8
GTTGTCGGACATCTGTGCGATGTCGTCTGGCGGTCAGCCGAGCATGGCTCGGCTCTACCCGTGGAGGGGGCGTCGCGGCGGCGATCCGCCGAGCATGGCTCGGCTCTACCTGCGCCACGCCCCAAGGTAGAGCCGAGCCATGCTCGGCTGCGTCTACCGTCAGGACGAAGCGCCCACCACCGCTGCGAACGCTTCGCGGAATCGCGCCATCTCACCCTCGGTGCCCACCGTCACCCGCACCCGCTGCGGCCAGATCGGCCAGCTGCGGCCGATGACCACGCCGCGTTCGGCCATCGCGGCGGTGAACGCGGTGCCGTCGCGCTTTACATCGACCACGAAACAATTCGCTTCGGACGGCACGCAACTGAAACCGCGCGCGCCCAGCCAGTCGATCGTGGCGCGGCGCACGCGCGTGTTCTCGGCCTTGCGTTCGGCCACCAGCGTCGGCGCGCGAAGGCTGGCCAGACCGGCCGCCAGCGCAGTCACCGGCAGCGGGTTGTCGCCCAGGCTGGCCAGTTCCTGCAACCGGTCCGGGTGCGCGGCGGCCACGCCCAGGCGCAGCCCCGCCATGCCGTACAATTTGGAGAAGGTGCGCAGCACGATGACATCGTCGCGCTGCATCACCTGGCCGATCACCGAGCGTTGCTCGCTGTACTGCAGGTAGGCTTCGTCGACCAGCACGCGGGTCTGCCGGGGCTTGTTGGCGAGCAGCCAGGCAATGTCYGCCGCCGGGGTGATCGAGCCGGTCGGGTTGTTGGGGTTGCACAGGTACAGCAGCCCGGCGTTGATCCGCGCTGCTGCGGCGGCCATCGCACGGACGTCGTGGGCACCGTCGTCGCGCAGCGGCACCTTGGCCACCGTTGCACCACGCGCGGCGGCCAGATCGCCGAGCGCTTCGAAGGTGGGGTCGGCCACCACCAGGCCGGCGCTGGACGAAGTCCACAATATCGCCGCCCGATTCAGTGGTTCGCTCGAACCCGGATACAGCCGCACCTGGTCCTTGCCCAGCCCTTCCTGCCGGGCAAGCACATCGCGCAGCTCGCCGGCCAGCGCGAACAGGTAACGGCCGCTGCCAGCGACGATATTGCGCGCGGCCGCCTGCGCCGCCGGTGCCGGGCCATACGGGCATTCGTTGAAGTTCAGCAGCACCGGGCCGGCCGCCGCTGCGGTGCGCGGGGTGGCAGCGGCTGCCGTGGACAGACCCAGCCCGGACAGGGCCAGGCCGGTGCCGGCCAGTTGCAGGAACGCACGGCGGGTAGGAGCGGGAGAGGTCACACGGCACCTGCGGGAAGGGACTTCGCGCACGCTAGCGCCGCTACCCGGCGGCGGCAAGCGTGCGGGGCCGTCATCCAGGGTGGCTGCCGGGGGCGGCAGGCCATAAAATCTACTGCCCCTTCAGGATGCTTCCCGCATGAGCCCCAGCCCCGCTGAACGTGCCGAGGCGCTGCGCCGACAGATCGACGACGCCGGCAAGGCCTACCACGAGCGCGACGAGCAGCTGATCCCGGATGCGGAGTACGACCGCCTGGTGCGTGAGCTGGAAGCGCTGGAGCTGGCCCATCCCGAGGTGGCCCGGGCCGATTCGCCGACCCAGCGCGTGGGCGGCAAGGCGTCCTCACGTTTTGCCGAGGTACGCCATGCGGTGCCGATGCTGTCGCTGGGCAATGCCTTCAGCGATGAGGAGGTGCAGGATTTCGTGCGCCGCATCGGCGAGCGCCTGCGCCGCGATGCGCTGTACTTCTCCGCCGAACCCAAGCTCGATGGCCTGGCGA
Source organism: Stenotrophomonas sp. P5_A8 (assembly GCF_056400545.1). NCBI lineage: Bacteria > Pseudomonadati > Pseudomonadota > Gammaproteobacteria > Lysobacterales > Lysobacteraceae > Stenotrophomonas > Stenotrophomonas sp. P5_A8. The sequence goes on from NZ_JBFULB010000131.1 coordinate 1,773, forward strand.
TCAGCCTGCGTTACGAGGACGGGCGTTTCGTGCAGGGCGCCACCCGTGGCGATGGCGCCACCGGTGAGGATGTCAGTGCCAACCTGCGCCAGATCGCGGTGATTCCACAGGTGCTTACCGGCGAGGGCTGGCCCGAGGTGCTGGAAGTGCGCGGCGAGGTCTACATGGCCCGCGCGGACTTCGAGGCCTACAACGCACAGGCCCGCCTGCATGACGGCAAGGTGCTGGCCAACCCGCGCAACGCCGCGGCCGGTTCGCTGCGCCAGCTCGACCCGAAAATGAGCGCACGGCGCAAGCTCAGCTTCTATGCCTATGGCACCGGCGAAGTGCAGGGCGGTGAACTGCCGCCCACGCATTCGGCCACGCTGGCGCAGCTGCGCGCGTGGGGGTTCCCGGTCAGCGACCTGTGCAGGGTGGTGGAGGGCAGCGACGGCCTGCTGGCGTACTACCGCGACATCGGCGAGCGCCGCGACGGCCTGGCCTTCGACATCGACGGCGTGGTCTACAAGCTGGACGATCGCGTGGGGCAGGAACAGATGGGCTTCGTCTCGCGTGCACCGCGATGGGCGATCGCGCACAAGTTCCCCGCGCAGGAACAGACCACCACGGTGGAGGCGATCGAAATCCAGATCGGCCGCACCGGCGCGGCCACCCCGGTGGCGCGTCTGAACCCGGTCGCGGTAGCCGGGGTGATCGTGTCCAACGCCACACTGCACAACGCCGACCAGATCGAGCGCCTGGACGTGCGCGTGGGCGACACGGTGATCGTGCGCCGCGCCGGCGATGTGATCCCCGAAGTGGTCAGCGTGATCGCCGACCGCCGTCCGGCCGGCACCACGCCATGGCGCATGCCCAGCCACTGCCCGGTGTGCGGTTCGGAGATCGTGCGCGAGGAGGATGCGGCCGCGTGGCGCTGCTCGGGCGAGTTGAGCTGCCCGGCGCAGCGCAAGGAAGCGATCGCGCACTTCGCCTCACGCCGCGCGATGGATATCGACGGCCTCGGCGGCAAGTACATCGAAACCCTGGTCGACGCCGGCATCGTGCGCGGCGTGGCCGACCTGTACCGGATCACCCGCGACCAGCTGCTGCAGCTCAAGCTGGTGCTCGATGCCGAATCGCCGGACGCGCTGGCCGCGCAGATCGGCCTGCACCTGCCGCCGGAAGGCAGTGGCCACTACCTGCGCAGCATTCTGCAGCTGGACGGCAATGACGAGGGCTGGCGCGCGCGTGCGCTGGCGATGCCGGCGGCGTTCACCTGGAACACGAAGAAGATCGCCACCAAGTGGGCCGACAACCTGATCGCTGCGATCGACGCCAGCCGCGACACCACGCTGGAGCGCCTGCTGTTCGCGCTCGGCATCGAGCATGTTGGCGAAAGCACCGCCAAGGCACTGGCGATCTGGTTCGGCGATCTGGAGCTGATCCGCCACCTGCCGTGGCCGCTGTTCAAGCGCGTGCCGGATATCGGCGGCGAAGTGGCGCGCTCGCTCGGCCACTTCTTTGAACAGCCCGGCAACCAGGAGGCGATTGATGCCCTGCTGAAGGTTGGCCAGGTGCGCATCGGCGACACCCATCCGCCGTCGGCGAAATTGCGTGACGGACTGGATTTTGCCCAACTGCTGGTCGAGGCCGAGATCCCCGGCATCACCCGCCTGCGCGCTGAAAAGCTGGCCAGCATGCTGCCCGATGCCGCCGCGGTGCTGGACGCCGAACCGGTCCGCTTCGTCGCCGCCGGGCTGCCCAACGAGGTGGCCCTCGGTCTTGCCGATTGGCTGGATCGCGAGGGCCATGGTCCGATGCTGCTCAAAGCCGAGCAGTACCGCCAGCAGCTGCTGGCGCGCGCGCCGGAACAGGCCGAACAGGCCGCCGGCCCGCTCGACGGGCAGACCGTGGTGCTGACCGGCACGCTGTCGCAGATGACCCGTGACGAGGCCAAGGCGCGGTTGGAAGCGCTGGGCGCCAAGGTCGCCGGCAGCGTATCGAAGAAGACCGCCTTCGTGGTGGCCGGCACCGAAGCCGGATCCAAGTTGACCAAGGCCGAAGAACTGGGCATCGATGTGTGGGACGAAGACCGTCTGGTCGCCTTCCTCGCACAGCACTGAGAGAGAGACCGCATGCAGACCGCACCCCTGGACTTCCGCGTGGCCACCGTCGCCGACACCGAACTGCTGATCGGATTGATGCGCGCTTTCTACGCCGAGGACAAACTGGACTTCGACAATGCGCGCGTGCGCCGCGCGCTGGCCGCCCTGCTGGAAGACCCGCGCAACGGTGAAGTGCTGTTGTGGCTGTCCGAAGACGGCAGCGTGGTGGGCTATGCCGCGCTGGCGATGGGGTTCAGCCTGGAGCAGGGCGGTCATTTCGCGCTGCTGGACGAGCTGTATCTCAGCCATGCCGCGCGCGGTCGTGGCCGTGGCAAGCAGGCCCTGGCCGTGCTCGAGCAACGTGCCAACGCGCGCGGCGTGGAGCGCATGCGGTTGGAAGTGAACCACCACAACGAACTGGCGCGGCGGCTGTACCTGGCCACCGGCTACGTCGATGACACCCGCGATCTGCTGACCCTGCCGCTGGCCGAGCGGCTCAAGGACGCGCGCGCATGATCGCCGCGCTGCGCCAGCGGGCCGCGCTCAACGCGCTCATCCGCGCATTCTTCGCCGAACGCGACGTGCTCGAAGTGGAAACCCCGATACTGTCGGCGGCCGGCAACACCGAACCGAACATCGACAGCTTCCACACCCGTTTCAGCGGTCATGTCGATGCCGGCAGTGCGCAGCGCTGGCTGCGCACCTCACCCGAGTACCCGCTCAAACGCCTGCTCGCCGCCGGTGTGGGCGACTGCTACGAACTGGGCCGGGTGTTCCGCAACGGCGAGGCCGGTGGCCGCCACAATCCCGAGTTCACCCTGCTGGAGTGGTACCGGGTCGGTTGGGACCATCATCGCCTGATCGAAGAAACCGCCGCGCTGGTCCGCGCCGCGCTGGGCCTGGTGCAGCGCACCGCCACGCTGCGCGTCATCGACTATCGCGGCCTCTACCAGCAGGCGTTGGAGATTGACCCCTTCGATGCGAGCCTGGAACAGTTGCAGGCCCCGCTGGCGGACATCCGCATCGACGCCGACGGACTTACCCGCGACGACTGGCTGGACCTGTTGATGACCCACTGCATCCAACCGGGCTTCGATGACGACACGATGACGGTCGTACATGACTGGCCGGCGAGCCAGGCGGCGTTGGCGCGCGTTCGGCCGGGCAGGCCACCGTTGGCCGAACGTTTCGAGCTCTACCTGGGCGCGGTGGAACTGGCCAACGGCTATCACGAGCTGAACGATGCAGCTGAACAACGTGCGCGCTTCGAGCGCGACCTGGCCACCCGTCGTACGCGGGGCGACGTGCTGCCGCCCTTGGACGAACCACTGCTGGCCGCGTTGCCCGGGCTCCCCGATTGCGCGGGCGTGGCGGTCGGCGTTGACCGCTTGTTGATGGCGCTGAACCGCACCCTTCGGATTGCTGATGTACTGGCCATCGACTTCGCGCATGCCTGAACGGCTAGGCAGGCCATTGGCGGCATTTTTCGACGCACGGGTGTCTTGCGCGTCCTGCATGATGATGCTCTGATCACACTGCATGACCCAAGCTGGTCATGTGATCGTTCATGTGCGGCGGGGACTGTGTTGATGAAGCTGTTGGACGTTGCGGACCTGCCGCTGTGGAGCGCGCCACGCTGGACGTGGACGTGGTGGACGTTGGTGTTGTGCAGCGCGGTGCTGCCGGTGACTGCGGCCAGTGCCGCCGAGACCGGGTATGCCGGCCAGGTGGTGCGCTGCCAGTCGCGCGACATGGAGTGGGTGCACTGCGACATGCCCGTCGCCAACGGCGTCGATCTGGTTCGCCAGTTGTCCAACAACAGCTGCATCCGCGGCACCGAATGGGGCACCGACCGCTCCGGCGTGTGGGTGACCCTGGGCTGCCGTGCCGAGTTCCGCAGCCGCGTGGCGGGCAGCAGCGCCGAGACCGGTGATCGCAAAGTGCGCCGCGTACTGCGCTGCGAATCCAACGGACGCCCGCAGAACTGCCCGGTAGTGCTGCAGGGCGCGCCGGTACGCCTGCTGCGGCAGTTGTCATCGATGCCGTGCCGCGAAGGCCACAGCTGGGGCGTGCGCCGCAATGAAGTGTGGGTGACGCGCGGTTGCCAGGGCGACTTCGAAGTGGGCGCCACCGATGGCTCGGGCTTCCTGGACATGCCGCGCACCCTCGTATGCGAGTCCAAGTCGCGCCAGCGCCGCTTCTGCGGGGCCACCATCAGCAAGGGGGTGCGGCTGTCCAAGCAGTTGTCCGGCAGCGCCTGCGAAGAAGGTCGCGGCTGGGGCTGGGACGCGCGCGGGGTGTGGGTCGACAACGGCTGCCGGGCCGAGTTCCAGGTCAACTGAGCCGCCGAGATGGCGGTAAGCGGGCGCCCCGCTACAATGATGCGATGAACGCATCCACCGACATCGACTACGCCCGTTACGACCACATCCGCCCGATCCTGTGGACCGGCGATTCCCTGCAACTGCTGGACCAGCGCAAGCTGCCGTTCGTGGTGGAGCACGTGGAATGCCGCGACAGCGACGCGGTGGCCGAAGCCATCCACGCCCTGACCGTGCGCGGCGCGCCGGCGATCGGTATCGCCGCGGCGTGGGGCGTGGTGCTGGCGGCAGGAACCGTGCAGGCCGATGACGGCGCCCAGGCGCTGGCCAAGCTGGAACCGGCGCTGCAGCGCCTCAATGCCTCGCGCCCGACCGCGGTCAACCTGGCCTGGGCACTGGCGCGTATGCGTCGCGCATTGGCCCCGGCCGGCGCGGACTGGCAGCAGGTGCTGGCCAACGAAGCCCAGGCCATCGCCGAAGAAGACCTGGCCGCCAACCGCCACATGGGCGCGCTCGGTGCCGGCCTGATCGAGGCCGGCAGCGGCGTGCTGACCCACTGCAATACCGGCTCGCTGGCCACCGCCGGGTTCGGCACCGCGCTGGGCGTGATCCGTGCCGGCATGGCCCAGCACCGCATCGCCAAGGTCTTCGCCGGCGAGACCCGGCCGTGGCTGCAGGGCGCGCGCCTGACGGTGTGGGAGCTGCAGCAGGACGGCATCGACGCCACCCTGATCGCCGACTCGGCCGCCTCGCACCTGATGAAGACCGGCGCGGTGCAGTGGGTGATCGTCGGCGCCGACCGGATCTGTGCCAACGGCGATACCGCCAACAAGATCGGCACCTACCAGCTGGCCATTGCCGCCCGTCACCACGGGGTAAAGTTCATGGTGGTGGCGCCGTCCTCCACGGTGGACATGGACACCGCCGACGGCGACCAGATCGAGATCGAACAGCGCGACCCGGGCGAGCTGTACGGGGTAGGGGGCACGCGCACCGTGGCCGAGGGCATCGCCGCCTGGAACCCGGTGTTCGACGTCACCCCGGGCAGCCTGATCGATGCCATCGTGACCGAGCGCGGGGTCATCCTGAGCCCGAACACGACGAACATGCGCGCCGCGTTCGCCTGAGCAGCCCCTCCGGCTGCGCCGCATGCGGGGGTGTGCCGGTTGCCGGTCGGCGCGCCATGAGCCGCCGGCCAGCGCCAATTGCTGGCCCATTCCCGGTAGTGCCGGCCGCTGGCCGGCTCCACGCACACCCCGAACGGTGCGCGGTCCGGAAGGGCGGCTTCCTCCCCGGGTGCCCAGAACCGCGCAACGCCCGCGTAAGTTCCTGATTCTTGCCGGTAAAACCCCCGCAAAAGCCGGCGGAAAACGGCCCGTTGTGGTAGAATCCAACGGTTAATCGAGATTCCGACGCGGCCGCCCCGAAAGGGCTGGCGCGGCGGACTGGACCGCACCCAGACAACGGAACCCGAATGGCAGAAACCGCCAAGGAAATCATCCAGGTCAACCTGGAAGACGAGATGCGCAAGAGTTACCTCGACTACGCGATGAGCGTGATCGTGGGCCGCGCACTCCCGGATGCGCGCGATGGCCTCAAGCCGGTGCATCGTCGCGTGCTGTTTGCGATGAGTGAACTCAACGCGCACGCCAACAAGCCTTACTTCAAGTCGGCGCGTATCGTCGGTGACGTCATCGGTAAGTACCACCCGCATGGCGACCAGTCGGTGTATGACACCCTGGTGCGCCTGGCGCAGCCGTTCTCGCTGCGCTACATGCTGGTCGATGGCCAGGGTAACTTCGGTTCGGTCGACGGCGACTCCGCCGCTGCGATGCGATACACCGAAGCGCGCATGTCGCGGCTCACCCATGAGCTGATGGCCGACCTGGACAAGGAAACCGTCGATTTCCAGCCCAACTACGACGAAAAGGAACTGGAGCCGACGGTCATGCCGACCCGGTTCCCGAACCTGCTGGTCAACGGTTCGGCCGGTATCGCGGTGGGCATGGCCACCAACATCCCGCCGCACAACCTGACCGAGTCGATCAACGCCTGCATCGCGCTGATCGACAACCCCGAGATCGACGTCGACGGCCTGATGGAGTACATCCCGGGCCCGGACTTCCCGACCGCGGGCATCATCAACGGGACCGCCGGCATCGTGGCCGGTTACCGGACCGGGCGTGGCCGGGTGCGCATCCGCGCCAAGGCCGAGGTCGAAGTGGCCGACAACGGCCGCGAATCGATCATCGTCACCGAGATCCCGTACCAGGTGAACAAGGCCCGGTTGATCGAGAAGATCGCCGAGCTGGTCAAGGAAAAGAAGCTCGAAGGCATCAGCGAGCTGCGCGATGAGTCCGACAAGGACGGCATGCGCATCTTCATCGAGATCAAGCGCGGCGAGTCGGCGGAAGTTGTGTTGAACAACCTCTACCAGCAGACCCAGATGGAGTCGGTGTTCGGCATCAACATGGTGGCGCTGGTCGATGGCCGCCCGCAGTTGATGAACCTCAAGCAGATGCTCGAGGCGTTCGTTCGCCACCGCCGCGAAGTGGTTACCCGGCGCACCGTGTTCGAGCTGCGCAAGGCGCGTGCCCGTGCGCACGTGCTGGAAGGCCTGACCGTCGCGCTGGCCAACATCGACGAGATGATCGAACTGATCAAGACCTCGCCCAACCCCACCGAGGCGCGCGAACGCATGCTCGCCCGTCTGTGGGAACCGGGCCTGGTCGGGTCGATGCTCGGTGCCGCCGGTGCCGAAGCCTCGCGTCCGGATGACCTGCCCAAGGGCGTGGGCCTGATCGAAGGCGGCTACCGGCTGACCGAAATCCAGGCCACCCAGATCCTGGAAATGCGCCTGCACCGCCTCACCGGGCTGGAGCAGGAGCGCCTGACCGATGAGTACAAGCTGCTGCTGGAAACCATCGCCGGGCTGATTCACATCCTGGAAGATCCGGATCGCCTGCTGCAGGTGATCCGCGAAGAGCTGATCAACGTGCGGACCGAGTTCGGCGACGAGCGCCGCACCGAAATCCGCCACAGCGAAGAAGACCTGGACATCCTCGACCTGATCGCCCCGGAAGACGTGGTGGTCACGCTGTCGCATGCCGGCTACGTCAAGCGCCAGCCGGTCAGTGCCTACCGCGCACAGCGTCGCGGTGGCCGTGGCCGCAGCGCGGCGTCGACCAAGGAAGAGGATTTCATCGAGCAGTTGTGGCTGGTCAACACCCACGACACCCTGCTGACCTTCACCAGCGCCGGCAAGGTGTTCTGGCTGCCGGTCCATCAGTTGCCCGAAGCCGGTTCCAACGCGCGTGGCCGTCCGATCATCAACTGGATTCCGCTGGAACCCGGTGAGCGGGTGCAGGCAGTGCTGCCGGTGCGCGAGTACGCCGAACGCCAGTTCGTGTTCTTCGCTACCCGCAACGGCACGGTCAAGAAGACCCCGCTCAGCGAGTTCGCCTTCCGCCTGGCGCGCGGCAAGATCGCGATCAACCTGGACGAAGGCGATGCGCTGGTCGGCGTTGGCATGACCGATGGCGACCGCGACATCCTGCTGTTCGCCTCCAACGGCAAGACCGTGCGCTTTGCCRAGGACAAGGTCCGCTCGATGGGCCGTACCGCCACCGGCGTGCGCGGCATCAAGATGGCCAAGGGCGAGGAAGTGGTCAGCCTGATCGTGGCCGAGAGTGCCGGCGGCAACGAGGACGAGACCGAGGATGACGGCAACGTCGAAGACGTCGTGATCGAAAACGGCGACGCCGTGATCGAGAACGGTGCCGATGACGACAGCGTGCTGTACATCCTCACCGCCACCGAAAACGGCTACGGCAAGCGCACCCCGCTGCCGGATTACCCGCGCAAGGGCCGTGGCACGCAGGGCGTGATCGGCATCCAGACCACCGAGCGCAACGGCAAGCTGGTCAGCGCGGTGCTGATGGGCGCGGCCGACGAAGTGCTGTTGATCTCCGACGGCGGCACCCTGGTGCGTACCCGTGGTTCGGAAATCAGCCGCGTGGGCCGTAACACCCAGGGCGTGACCCTGATCCGTCTGTCCAAGGACGAGAAGCTCCAGGCGGTCGAACGCATGGATGCCTCGATCGAAGACGACGAGGCGGTGGTGGATGGGGTGGCGGCCGTGGCCGACGTCGCGCCGGATACCGCAGCGCCGACCAGCGACGAGACGCCGCAGGGCTGATCTTCGCCAACAGCGCAGTGCCACGACGACGCCGGCCTTGTGCCGGCGTCGTCATGTGCGGCGGTTGTGGCCCGCAGGTTGCCGATCATGGCGGCCTGCTGAAAGAACGCATGCACTTCACGGCGACGGTGGGAT
>NZ_JBFULB010000132.1:0-10459 GCF_056400545.1 Stenotrophomonas sp. P5_A8
ATCGATATCCTGCTGCGCACCATCCGCCGCAAGCGCGACCAGACCCGCGTGTTGACCGACCACGTCGTGCCACACCGGCTGGTGGTGCGCGACTCGGTCGCGCGCCCGCCCAGGCGCTGAGGGCGCACGACGCATCGTCACGCGCCCGGGCATGCGACGGTGGCCTCCGCTTCGTTCAACGCGCCGAGGGCGACGCGTGACACCGAGAGCGTCATCGCGCCCGCCGTCCCGATGGACCAGGGGCGGTCCAGCTTGCCGACATCCGCGCCAGCCGCCGCCAGGCACTTCAAGGGCACGCCCACGCGCGTCCACTGGCCCACAGGCAGTTTTGCCAGCGTCGGCCCCAGCGCAACGCGTGCCGAGCAACCCGTGCCGCAGCCCACCGCCAACCATGCCTCGCCCTGGGGTGCAGTCTCAACCCGCAGCGTGGTCAACAGCATCAGGTCACCGTTGCTCTCGCGCTGCAGGTCCAGCGCCGTGTGCGACTGCAGCGCGGCCACCGCTTCCCCCTTGCCCGTCCACGCCAGCCGGCGACCGTCTTCCTGTGCAAGGTGATCCACGCCGGTGACATTCAGCAGGCCACCCTCGAGGGATTCCGGCACCTTGGTGACGGTCACGCCCTGCCCCGTGCTGCCCTCCAGCCGCAGGGCCATGCCGGACCCGGCATCGCCGCGCGCGAAGAACACACCCACCGCCCCTTCGTTGCCGGTGACGCCGGAGACCTCCGGCAGCGCGGCCAGATCGCCGTTGTCGGTGTAGGTCAGGCCGAAGCCGAAGGCGAACAACGGGTTGTAGTCCTTCTGCCCGACGTTGTTGGCGTACTGCGTTGCCGTGCGCGGCCAACTGAAACTGAGCTTGCCCTTGAAGTCGTGCTGCACGCGGCCGTCCGGCCCACGCAGCAGCACGTCGGCAATGCCGGCGCCTTCCGACCCGGGCAGCCACGCGGCCACGAACGCATCGGCGGCATTGATCTCCCGGTTGACCCACAACGGGCGCCCGCTCAGGAACACCGCGACCACCGGAATGCCGTCAGCTTTCAGTCGCTTGATCAGGGCAAGGTCGGCATCGTCTCCCGGCTTGTAGGCCAGTGTCGGCAGATCGCCCTGGAACTCCGCATAGGGATTTTCCCCAAACACCACCACGGCGACATCCGGCTTGGTCGCGTACGTCCCGTCCACTGCAAGCTCGGCGTGGCCGCCGGCGGCCTTCGCCTGCTGCGCAATGCCTTCGAAGATGGTGTCCGCGTTCGGAAAATCCTTTCGGGTGGTGCCGGTGCCCTGCCAGTTCAGTGTCCAGCCGCCGGCCTGCTTGCCGACATCGTTGGCCCCGTCACCGGCAACCAGGATGTGTTGCCTCGGCGACAGCGGCAGCACACCGCCCTGGTTTTTCAGCAGCACCAGCGACTCGCGCACCGCCTGGCGTGCAACGTCTCGATGCGCGGGTGCACCGACGAGCGCGAACTGCCCACCGACCGCACGCGACGACGGCTTGCCCGCCTCGAACAACCCCAGCCGCAGCTTGACCCGCAGGATCCGGCGCACCGCATCGTCCAGGCGCTGCTGGGGGATGGTGCCTTTCATCACCGCGGCCAGCGTGGTCTCATAGAAGCCCTTCCAGCTGTCCGACGCCATGGCCATGTCCAGGCCCGCGTTGATGGTGGCCGGGCAATCGGTGGTGGTGCAGCCCTTGACCTGCCCGTGGCCGTTCCAGTCGCCCACCACGAAACCACCGAAATGCATCCGGCCCTTCAACGCATCGGTCAGGTACGGCTTGTTGCCGTGCATTTTCTCGCCGTTGACGCTGTTGAAGGACGCCATCACGGTCTGCGCGCCGGCCGCGATGGCCGGCGGATACCCGGCGGCGTGGATGCGCACCAGCTCGGCCTCGCTGATCCGGGTGTCGCCCTGGTCCTTCCCATCGGCAGTGCCGCCGTCACCGAGGAAATGCTTCACCGAGGCGATCACATGCCGACCGTCAAGGAACGCAGGCGAGCCCACCTTGCCCTGCAGGCCCTCGACCATCGCGCCGGCATAGCTGGCCACCACCTCGGGCGATTCGGAATACCCCTCGTAGGTGCGCCCCCAGCGGTCATCCTGCGGTACCGCCACGGTTGGCGCGAAGGCCCACTCCATGCCGGTCGCCCGGGTTTCCAGCGCGGTGATTTCACCGATCCGCCGCAGCAGTTCCGGGTTCCGCGCGGCGCCCAGGCCGATGTTGTGCGGGAACAGGGTTGCGCCGATGATGTTGCTCTGCCCGTGCACGGCATCGATGCCGAAGAGCACCGGAATGGCCTTGCCGCCCTGCGAGGTATCCATCGACGCCTCGTAGAACGCATCGGCCAGCGCCAACCATTGGGCAGGCGCGGCATCGTAGCGGCCGCCGGGGTCGGAGTTGCCGCCGGCCAGGATCGAGCCGAGCCGGTATTTGCGGAGGTCATCGGGCGTGATGCTGGCGATATCTCCCTGCACCAGCTGGCCCACCTTCTCCTCTACCGTCAGTGTGGCCATCAGGTCGGTGATGCGCTTCTCCAGCGCGGCGTCCTCGGCCAGCGGCCAGGCGACCTGCGGCCACGGCTCCGGGTCGGCCGGCGCGGCGGCAACGGGCTTGTCTTCGTTCCCGCAGGCAACCAGGGCCAGCATCAGCGCGGCCAGCAGCACGCCACGGTGGGTGCGGGTAAGGCGTGGATTGGTCATCGTGTTCATCCTTCCATCTGCTCCAGTTCCTTGCCCTTGGTTTCGTGCACATACTTGAGCACGAAGACGACCGAGATGATGGCCGCCACCAGGTAGATGCTGTACGTCGCCGCCAGCCCGATGGCGGCCAGCAGAATGGGGAACGTCACCGTGACGGCGAAGTTCGCGGTCCATTGCGCCGCACCGGCCACGGCCAGCGCCGAGCCACGGATCTGGTTGGGGAACATCTCACCCAGCATCACCCACATCACCGGGCCCCAGGAGACGTTGAAGAACACCACGTAGGCATTGGCCGCCACCAGCGCCAGCGTGCCCATGTGCCCGGGCAGCTGCAGGCGGGCGTCCACCAGCGAGCCGCTGGCGAATGCCACCACCAACAGCGCCAATGACACTGCCATGCCGGCCGAGCCGACCCATAGCAGCGGCTTGCGCCCGATGCGGTCGATGAGCAGCACGGTCACCACGCAGGCGCCGATGCTCAGCGCACCGGACAGCACGTTGATCAGCAGTGCGTCGTTTTCGGAGAAGCCGACCGCCTGCCAGAGCACGGCGCCGTAATAGAACACCACGTTGATGCCGACCAGCTGCTGGAAGATGGCCAGGCCGACGCCGACCCAGACAATCGGGCGGATCCGGCCGGTCACCTTGTTGCGCAGATCCGACAGCCGCGGGCGATGGTGGTCGGTCGACAGCGAGGCGTCGATCTCGGCAAGCTTGGCCTGCGCCTCCGCCCCACCGAACAGCCGCGTAAGCACGTGCAGCGCCTCGTCCTTGCGGCGCTTCACCACCAGGTAGCGCGGGCTTTCGGGAATGGTCAGCAACAGCGCCAGGAACAACAGCGAGGGCACCGCCTGCATCCAGAACATCCACCGCCACGCCGCGTGCCCCCACCACAGCGCCTCGGTCGAGGCACCGGCGGTGGCCGCCAATAGATAGTTGGACAGGAACGCGACGGTGAGGCCGCTGATGATGGCGATCTGCTGGACCGTGGCAAGACGGCCCCGGTAACGCGCCGGCGCAACTTCGGCGATGTACGCCGGCGAGATCACGCTGGCCGCCCCCACGGCAAAGCCCCCCATCACCCGCGCGAGGATGAACATGACCGAAGAGGACGCCGCGCCCGCGCCGATCGCCGACAGCAGGAACAACACCGCCGACACGATCAGCACGTTGCGCCGTCCCAGGCTGTCGGCCAGCCGGCCGGCGCTGAAGGCACCGATGGCGCAGCCCAACAGCATCGAGGCGATCTCGAACCCCTGCATCCACTCGCCGGACCTGAACGCCTGGTGCAGGCCGTCCTGGGTGCCGTTGATGACGCCGCTGTCAAACCCGAACAGGAATCCGCCAATCGTCGCCACCACGCTGATCAACACAATCAGTCGGGTGTTCTCCCCGCCGCTCATTGCCTGGTTCATTGCCCTGCCCCTCCCCGGTTGGGTGTCATCGCTGCGAGCGGTCACGCTCAGCGCAGCAGGTACTGGTTGAGCAGGTTCTCGTAGCGCTCCTGCTTGCCGCTGATCTGGCTGGGTTCCCCGCCCTTGGCGCCCAATGCGGCCAGATCCGTGAGGCTGAGCGCGCCTCCCGCGAATTGCTTGCCGGGACCGTTGTCGAAGCTGGCGTAGCGCGCGTTTCGCCACTGTTCCAAGGGCGAGTCGTTCAGCAGTGCGTGGGCCACTTCCAGCCCTCGCGCGAACGCATCCATGCCACCGATGTGGGCGATGAACAGATCCTCGAGATCGGTGGATTCGCGACGCAACTTGGCGTCGAAGTTCAAGCCACCTTCCAGCCCACCCTGCCGAAGCACCACCAGCATCGCGCCCACCGTGTCGTACAGGTCGGTCGGGAACTGGTCCGTGTCCCAGCCGTTCTGCGCGTTGCCGCGGTTGGCGTCGATGCTGCCCAGCAAACCGTGGTCCGAGGCAACCTGCAGGTCGTGTTCGAACGTATGGCCGGAGAGCGTGGCGTGGTTCGCCTCGATATTGAGCTTGAAATCCTTGTCCAGGCCATGCTCCTTGAGGAAGCCGACGACGGTGGCGCTGTCGAAGTCGTACTGGTGCTTCATCGGCTCCATCGGCTTGGGCTCGATCAGGAAGTTTCCCTTCAGGCCGATGCTGCGGCCGTAGTCCCGCGCCATGCCGAGGAACCGCGCGAGGTGGTCGACCTCGCGCTTCATCTGCGTGTTCACCAGCGAGGCATAACCTTCGCGGCCACCCCAGAACACGTAGTGTTCGCCCCCCAGTTCCACCGTCGCCTCCAGCGCCGCCTTCACCTGCACCGCCGCACGCGCCACCACGGCGAAATCCGGATTGGTCGACGCACCATTCATGTAGCGCGGGTGCGAGAACAGGTTGGCCGTGCCCCACAGCAGCTTCACGCCGGTCTCGTCCTGGCGGGCCTTGGCCAGGCCCACCATGTGCTTCAGGTTCTTTTCGTACACGCCGACATCGTCGGCATCCGGCGCCAGGTCGATATCGTGGAAGCACCAGTACGGCACGCCCAGCTTGGTGAAGAATTCGAACGCCGCATCCACCTTCGCCTCGGCAGTCGCCATGGGCGAGCCGACCTCCCAGGGAAAATGACGCGTGCCCGGACCGAAGGGGTCATGCCCGGCGTTGCAGAAGGTGTGCCAGTAGCAGGCCGCGAAACGCAGATGTTCCTGCATCGTCTTGCCACCGATGACTTTCTTGGCGTCATACACCTTGAACGCGAGCGGGTTGTCCGAGCCCCGGCCTTCGAAGGGGATGCGGCCGATGCCGGGGAAGTACGTCTTGGCGCCGATGAAGGGCTGATTGCTCATGGTGCGTGTTCCTTCCGTTGTGCGAGGTGTCGCGAAAAAGGGGATCAGCCGCGATACAGCGGCATGAGGGCGTCGAGATGTCGCAGGAAACGTGCATAGGCCGTGGCGTAGGCGTGCGTACGCGTCGGGTCCGGCTGTGCGGACTGCAGCGGATCGACGGCAACGTGCCGGTCGGTCAGCTCGGCGATGGAGGTCGCGTCGCCGCGCGCGTGACCCAGCGCCCACAGGGCCTGCAGTGCTGCACCGAACGCCGCGCCTTCGGACTGGATCGGCACGTCCACCGGCAGGCCGAACACATCGGCCACCAGTTGCCGCCACTGCGCGCTGTTGCTGCCGCCACCGGTCAGCACGATGCGGTCGAACTGCATGCCCGCGCGCACAAAGGCGTCGTAGCCGTACTTCAGGCTGTACGTGGCCCCTTCCATGGCCGCGCGGTAGAAGTGCGCCGGGGTCATGTTGGTCGTGTCCAGGCCCGCCAGCACCCCCTTGCCCAGGGGCAGGTCCGGCGTGCGTTCGCCATTGAGGAACGGCAGCATCACCAGCCCGTCGGCGCCGGGCGGCGTGGCCCGCAGGTGCCCATCGCCAAAGCGGGTGCTGAAGCCGAAGGCGTCGGCGACCTGTTCGGTCACCACGGTGCAGTTCATCGTGCAGATCAGCGGCAGCCAGCCGCCGGTGGACGAGCAGAACGCAGCCCACGCCCCCTCCGGGTCCACCACGGGCGTGTCCGAATAGGCGAACAGGGTGCCCGAGGTACCCAGGCTCATCGCCAGGCGGCCGGGCACGACGCAACCGGTGCCGATGGCCGCCATCATGTTGTCGCCCCCGCCAACGGCGACCTTCACCGTCGCGGGCAGCCCCAGGGCCGCCGCCGTGGTCGGGTCGATGTCGAACACCTCCTCGGGCGCGGCAATGCGCGGCAGGCAGGCGGCGAGGTCGCGTTGCGAATCGGTCGCGCGCAGCAGTTCGGTCGACCAGGTGCGGGTTCGCACGTCCAGCCAGCCCGTCCCCGACGCATCGCCGTATTCGCAGAAGCGTTGGCCGGTCAACACGAAATTGAGGTAATCGTGCGGCAGCAGAATGGTGGCAAGCCGCGCGTAGACCTCGGGACGATGCGTCTTGGTCCACGGCAGTTTGGAGGCGGTATAGCCGGTAAGGACAGGGTTGCCGGCCAGTGCGATGGTGCGCGCCGTGCCGCCGAGTGCGTCCATGATCTGCACGCACTCGGCCGAGGTACTGGTGTCGCACCACAGCTTGGCCGGCGCCAGGACCTCCCCGGCTGCATCGACGGGTACAAAGCCGTGCTGTTGGCCCGAGACCGCCAGCGCGGCGATACGGGATCGGACCTTGGGATCAATCGCAGCGAAGCAGCTATGAAGTGCTGCCACCCACTCGGCCGGCTGCTGTTCACGGCTGCCGTCGGCGGCGGACGCCAGGTCCAGGGGCGCGCTGGTGCTGGCAACCAGACGGCGCCCGGCAGGGTCGTACACCACGACCTTGAGACTTTGCGTACCTGCATCTATTCCGGCAACCAGTTCCATGTTTCCCACTCCGTCCCCACATGAAGGTAGCGCTACCATTTCCAGGCAGCAGCATGCTGTTCTGCTATGCCAGGGCTGAGGCCCGTGGCCATACGTCCTGCGCAGCCTTGCAGTAGCGATCGATGAACGCGGCCTGCGAGGACATCGTCGCGACGGCGTGCTGCACCGGTTGCCGGATCCGCGCCAACAGCGTGCGCAGATCCGCATCGTCGATGGCACGTGCAAGCGGGTGCGCAGGACCCGGCGCAATCCCCTGCCCCATCAACACGCTGGTCCAGGACTCCACACGGAACAGCTCACCGGGGTCCTGCCAGGCATGGGCACGTTCGCGCCAGGCGCGCAGCCGCATCGCGAGCGACTCGGGCAGCGCCATCTCACGGCAGGCTTTCCACATCGGCTCGTCGCGCTGGTTGGCGTGGTAGTGCAGGATGATGAAGTCGCGCACATGCTCCATCTCCTGCCGGCTGACATCGTTGTACAGCGCCATCAGCGTCGGGCTGACGCCGTCGAACGGGAACAGCTGGATCAGCCGCACCACGGCACTGATGGTCAGGTGGATGCTGGTCGACTCCAACGGCTCGATGAAGCCACTGGCGAGCCCGAGCGCCACCACGTTCTTGTTCCACGCCTTAAGGCGACGTCCGCTGCGGAACGGAACCAGCCACGGATCCCGCAGCGGCGGGCCATCGACGTCACGCAGCAGCTTGGCCTGCGCCTCGTCATCGGACATGTGCCGGCTGGAGAACACCAGCCCGCAGCCGACCCGGTGCTGGAGCGCGATATGCCATCGCCACCCGGCTTCGTGCGCGATCGCACGGGTGTAGGGCACCGGCGGCGCGATGGACTCGGTCTGCACCGCAACAGCGCGATCGCTGGGCAACCATTCGTGCCAGTCCTCATAACCGGTCTGCAGGGTCTGCTCGGTCAACAGGCCGCGGAATCCCGTGCAGTCGATGAACAGGTCGCCCTCGATGACCTGCCCATCCTCCAGCACCAGTGACGCGACGGAGCCGTCATGGGCGTGTTGTTTGACCTCGCGGATCTTGCCTTCCACCCGTCGCAGGCCGTGCCCTTCGGCCTTGCGTCGCAGAAATTTGGCATACAGCCCGGCATCGAAGTGATAGGCGTAGTTGAGCCGGGGTTGGGTATCCAGCGAGAACTGGTCGCCGCGCGAGGCGACGCTTTCCAGGCAGAAGTCACCCAGTTCCGACGGCATGCCGCGGCGCAGGCTGTCCAGCCAGAAGTGGTGGAACGGCGTGGCCAGGGTTCCCTGCCCGATCGTGCCGAACGGATGGATGAAACGATCGCCGGGTCGACGCCAGTTCTCAAACGAGATCGAGAGCTTGAACGTGCCGGCAACGGCGCGCAGGAACTCCTGCTCGTCGATCTGCAGAAAGCGGTGGAACGCACGGATGGGCGGCACGGTCGACTCGCCGACACCCACCGTGCCGATCTGCTCGGACTCCACCAGGGTGATGTCCAATTGGTCGCGGAACTGGTGCGCCAGCGCACAGCCGGCCAGCCAGCCTGCGGTGCCGCCACCGGCGATGACGACCTTGCGGATACGCCCTTCGGTTGTGTTCGCCACGTTCAATGCGGTGCCCTCATCAGCGGTTGAGTCGAGCCAGCAGCTGGGCGCGCATGCGGCGCGCCTGCGTCTCGTCGAACGGTGCCAGGTCGCCCCGGGCAGCGTCGGGCAGGTGCTGTCCTGCACGCGCACCCGGACCGAATACGTAGTACTCGAAGATCTTTGCCCAGGCCTGCTTTTCGCGCGCCGGCAGATCGCGCACGGCCCACATCGCGTGGTGGAGGGCCGGCAGCGGCGAGGGAAGGAAGGCCGGTGAACTTCGCCACCAGTAATTCACCAACACGTTGAAAGGCGCCAGGCCGCGCACGTGGTGCCACCACATGCTCGGAATGAAGATCGCATCGCCCGGTTCCAGCACGGCGGTCTGCGCGCTTGCCAGTGCATCACGGAAGCGCGGGTGGCGCGCGAAATCCGGGCGGTCGAAATCCACTACGCTCACCACCTGCCCGCCTGGCGTAGGCTCCAGCGGCCCCGGATACAGATTGTCGATCTGCTCCGGCGGAAAAAGCGTGAACCGGCGCCGGCCCACGGCGCAGCACGCCAGGTTGTCCGGGGTGTCGAAATGGCAGGAGGCCGTCACCCGGTTGCCGATCCAGATGCTCGCCGACGCCTCGATGCCCTGCCCGGCCAGGCCGGCATCGTTGGCCTGCGCAAAGCCGGGGAGCGCCCGATCAATCAGCAGCGAAGCGACATAGTAAGTAGGTGGCCGTGGTGCCTCGAGCGTGTCTTCAATCTCGGCCAGCACCTGGGTCAGCAGGCCGCGCCGAACCTCAATGTTCAAGCGGGTGAAATCGTCGTTGTAGAACGGACGCCCTTCGATCTCGGGCCCGCCGAACGAATACGGGACAGGCACGCCCGCCTCGAAGCGGCGCAGATAGCCCAGCGCCTCCTGCGCGGAGCGCAGCCCGGCCTGTACCAGCGGCCAGTCGCGTGCGATGCCGCGCAGTACCACCGGTTCCCCGGCGGACACCAGTGACGCCAACGGCAGTGCCGTGGGCTCCACGTCCTCCAGTGTCCGCATGGCAACGCCGTCCAGCACCCGTCAGTTCCTGCCGGCCGCAGTGGCGACATCGGCGATGCGCAGGCGCCGTTGCTTCTCGGCGATCAGGCGTCGCATGTTGTGCAGCGAGGCCAGCATCAGGTAAGCACCTTCCAGATAGCCGGCACGGTTGAGTTCGGCGAGCGCGGGACCGTCCAGCAGGGCCAGGCGGTCCCGGTCGATCGCGTGCAGGCCGTTGACGCTGACCCGATGCTGCGGTTCGATCTGCACGTCGAGCGTGATGGGTTGAATCAGTTGGTGTGCATCGAGTCGGGCAAACATCGCTGCGCCAAAGGCATGGCCGTCGTGGATGCCACGCAGCACGCCTGCGATGTGGTCCAGGTAGGGCGTGTTGCCGCCTTGCGGCAGGAACACCGGCTCACCCTGCATCGCCTTCACGCGCGGATGGTCCAGGTCTACGTGCAGCACCGCTTCCTGGCTGGGTGCGCCATCGATCCGGCTCTCCTGGAAGCCGATGAGGAACGGCCCCTTGGCCGCTGCCCCGGGCAGATAGGCGGCATTCCAGCGACCTTCCTGCAGGAACAGATTTTCGTGCTGCTCGAACCCGAGCAGTGCCACCGATTGCCACTCGCCGGTGGCGACGTCCCTGCGAAGGAAGATGGGATATTCCCGCTGCAGTTCGGCGAACTCGCTCGGATAGGCCGGCACCATGCCGACGGCGTCACCAAACTCGGGTCCGAAGTCGGTGGCCACGCGCAGATCGCGGTGGGCGATGTTGTTGAGCATTTCGTAACGCGGCATGGTGTTCTTCCAACCCCATCAGGACCTTTGAACGGGTGCCGC
>NZ_JBFULB010000133.1:0-10419 GCF_056400545.1 Stenotrophomonas sp. P5_A8
ATTATTCGCTTGACCGCCTCCACCGCCCTTGCCTATCGTGCCGGTCATGGAACCTTCCGACGCCATCACCCAATTGCRGGCCTTCGCCGCCCGGGTGGAGGCGTTGCTGGAGCGCAACCAGCGCCTGGCCGAGGAAAACCGCAGCCTGCGCCACCAGCAGGAACAACTGGTGGCCGAGCGCTCCCAGCTGCTGGCCAAGAACGAACAGGCCCGCTCCCGGGTCGAAGCGATGATCACCCGCCTCAAGTCCCTGGAGCAGCACACATGAGCCAGACCGAACCGGTCAGTGTCCGCATCCTGGACCGTGAATACACCGTGGGCGTGGGCGCGGAGGAACGCGAGATCCTCACCGCCGCCGCGCGCCTGCTGGACGCGAAGATGCGCGAGATCCGCGGCAGCAACCGGATGGCTGCCGTGGACCGGGTGGCCGTGCTGGCCGCGTTGAACCTGGCCCACGAACTGCAGCAGCTGCGCGATGAACATGCGCGCCAAGCCGTCGCCCTGCAGCAGACGCTGGCCGATCTGAACCGGCGGCTGGACCGGGCGATCGACGGGGCGTGAGCAGCCGACCAACGGTCGGCTCTACCGGGGTCATTGGCACGTGCGGTGTGGGCAAGCCGACCAACGGTCGGCTCTACGGTGTTCCACGCGATGTTTCATTGCACGCGGCCATCGCATCGTCGTCATCGATCTGAATTCCCCTGCAATCGGACCGACGAACGGCCTATCGCCCGGCGCGTGCTTGGCTATAATGGCGACGCGTTCTCTGCTGTGAACGACGGCGTGTGCAAACATTCGCCTTGTCCCTTAATTACGACCACGGGTGCGCGACGGCGCCGGGAGTGCAAGTCCGCCTTGTAGCGGGAAGCCCGAAGGAGTCCCAGCGTACCCACTTGAACCCCGGGTTCAAGGTCGTTTCGCACGCATCGTCACCGCGGAGAATGCAGTCTTCCTGCAAGAGCGACGCCCCTTCGGGACGTCGCTCTTGTTTTATCCGCGCCCGCACCACGCCCCGGACCCAGGCATGACCGACCCGCGCTCCGCACTGCGCCAGCAGTTGCGCCAACGCCGCCGAGACATCCCCGCCGCGCAGCGCCTGGCCGCGGCCGAGCAACTGGCCGAAGGCCTGCTCCAGCTTCCGTTCGCACCCACCCAGGGCTTCGTTGCCGGCTACTGGGCGATAGATGGCGAGATCGCGCTGCACCGCTGGCAGATGCAGTTGCCGCCAGCGCTGCAGTACTGCCTGCCGATCCTGGCCGGCGACACCCTGCGGTTTGCGCCCTGGCGCCCCGGCCAGCCACTGACCAGCAACCGCTACGGCATTCCCGAACCCGATCTCGCGCCCGAGGCCACGCTGGCCCCGGAGCAGATGGCGCTGGTGGTCGCCCCACTGGTCGGCTTCGATGCGCTGGGCCGCCGCCTTGGGATGGGAGGCGGCTGGTATGATCGCAGCTTCGCATTCCGCCACCAGCGCCCGGCCCCGCCGTGGCTGGTCGGGGTCGGCTTCTCGGTCCAGCAGGTCGATGACCTGCCGGTGCAGCCCTGGGACGTCGCGGTGGATGCGATCTGCACCGAAGCGACCACCCTTGTTCCCGTGCCGGCCGATGGCCGGTACCTCCCGCGATAGACAGATAGACGGATGACCGCACGCAAGCGCTACTGGCTGATGAAGTCCGAACCGGACGCCTTTTCCATCGATGATCTGCAGCGCGTGGGCCGTGAGCCCTGGAATGGCGTGCGCAACTACCAGGCGCGCAACTTCATGCGCGACGGCATGAAGGTCGGCGATGGGGTGCTGTTCTACCACTCCAACACCAAGGTGCCGGGCATCGTGGGGATCGCCACCGTGGCCAGCGAGGCCTACCCGGACGATACCCAGTTCAACCCGAAATCCGACTACTACGACCCCAAGGCCACCCGCGAAGAACCGCGCTGGATGCTGGTGGACGTGGCCTTCGAGCGCAAACTGCGCRACACCATTTCACTGGACGAGATCAAGCTGCATGCCGATGCGCTGGGTGAAGGTTTCCCGCTGACCGCGCGCGGCAACCGTCTCTCGATCCTGCCGGTGACCGCAGCGCAGTGGAAGCTGCTGCTGTCGCTGGAAAAACACTGATCCCCTTTTCCCTCAAGAGTTTCCCGCCATGTCCGAAGCCAAGCGCCTGGCTGCCGAAAAAGCCCTGGAATACGTCGAAGACGGCATGATCGTCGGGGTCGGCACCGGCTCCACCGTCGCCTACTTCATCGACGGCCTGGCCCGTATCAAGCACCGCATCAAGGGCACCGTGTCCAGCTCGGAGCAGAGCACCGCCCAGCTGAAGTCGCACGGCATCGAGGTGATGGAACTCAACCACACCGGCAACCTGTCGCTGTACGTGGACGGTGCCGACGAGTGCGACGGCAACAAGTGCCTGATCAAGGGCGGCGGCGCCGCGCTGACCCGCGAGAAGATCATCGCCGAGGCCAGCGAGCGCTTCGTGTGCATCATCGACCCGAGCAAGCAGGTGCCGGTGCTGGGCCGCTTCCCGCTGCCGGTGGAAGTGATCCCGATGGCACGCAGCCTGATCGCGCGCCGGATCATGGAAATGACCGGCGGCCAGCCGGCCTGGCGCGAAGGCGTGGTCACCGACAACGGCAATGCGATCCTGGACATCCACCACCTGGAGATCACCGATCCGGTCAAGCTGGAGCGCGAGCTCAACCAGCTGCCCGGCGTGGTCAGCGTGGGCCTGTTCGCCCGGCGCCCGGCCGATGTGGTGATCGTCGGCGGACAGCCGCCCAAGGTGTTCTGATTCCGTGGCCGGCCAGCGATGGCCGGCCTTTTTTCCTTCCGAGGTAGACCCGATGTCGTTGATCCGCCTGCTGCCACTGCTGCTCCTGATGTCCCTGACCGGCTGCGCCAGCACCGGCGCCCGCCACTGGGTGGAACTGGGCGGTGCCCGTTACCAGGTGGAACTGGCCACCGATGACGCCAGCCGCGCACGCGGATTGATGTTCCGCGACCAGATGCCCGCCGACCACGGCATGCTCTTCCTGCACGAGCGCGAAGAGCTGCAGGCGTACTGGATGAAGAACACGAAGATCGCACTGGACATCCTGTACTTCGACGACCAGCGCCACCTCGTCAGCCAGCAGCGCGACGTGCCGCCGTGTTCGGCCGGCGACCGCTGCCCGCCCTATCCCAGCAGCGGCCCGGCCCGCTACGTGCTCGAACTCAACGCCGGCCAGGCCGAAAAGCTCGGCCTGAAGGACGGCACCGAGAWCACCTTCGGCCCAGGCATCGCCGACCGCTGACACCGCGCCCCCGCCCGGGGTAGAGCCGACCGTTGGTCGGCCGCCCCTGGCCCTCCTCAACGCTCCCGCTCAGCCGACCAACGGTCGGCTCTACCGGCGGGCGTGATCCGGCGCTGAAGCCCTTGAAACCGGTTGCGTTTGTCGCCAGTCTGTAGCCATGCAGGGGCAGATGACATTGCCGACGTGGGATTCACTGGCCGAGCTGGACGACGAGGCGTTGCCGCTGTTGCCCACCGCGCTGCTGATTGCCCGCGACGAGTACCCCGACCTGGACCCGAAGGTCTACGACGCGCTGCTGCAGAGCCATGCCGACCACCTGCGCACCGAGGTGGACACGATCGAGCATTGGCCGCTGAAGATCGCCGCGGTCAACCGCCATCTGTTCGACGAACTCGGCTACGGCGGCGACCACGGCGAGTATTACGACCCGCGCAACAGCTATCTCAACCAGGTATTCGAACGCCGCCTGGGCAACCCGATCTCGCTGGCGCTGGTGCAGATGGAAGTCGCGCGCCGGCTCGGCATTCCGCTGGACGGGGTGTCCTTCCCGGGGCATTTCCTGGTCCGGCTGCCGGTCGATGACGGAATGCTGGTGATGGACCCGTTCAACGGCGGGCGCCCGCTGGATGTGGAAGAACTGCGCGAGCGCGCGCGCTCGCACCTGGGCGGGGAAACCCCGGACGACCATGTGCTGGCGCAGATTCTGGATGCAGCGCCGGCGCGCGCGATCCTGATGCGCATGCTGCGCAACCTGCACGGCGTGTACGTGGAACGCGGCGAATGGGACCGCGCCGCGCGCAGCGCCGATCGCCTGCTCAAGCTAGCGCCGGAACAGGACGACGCCCTGCGCGATCGGGGCCTGGCCTACCTGCACCTGGACTACCAGGCCGGCGCGCACCGCGATCTGGCGCTGTACCTGCAGCGCAATGGGCAGGCCACCGACGCGCAGTGGGTGCGCGAGCAGCTGGTAGAGATCGGCGGACGGGCGCCACGGTTGCATTGAGGGATTCGGTTGCCGAGCGCGGCTCGGCACTACCGGGGGACCGGGACGTTGGGCGCGTAGCGCCGAGCCACGCTTGGCTGCTTTCCCTTGCAGGCCAAGGATTTACACGGCTGCCCTCAATCGACCTCGACCATCTCGAAATCGTCCTTGGTCACGCCGCAATCCGGGCAGGTCCACGTATCGGGAATGTCTTCCCAGCGGGTGCCCGGCGCRATGCCTTCTTCCGGCAAGCCCTCTTCTTCCCTGTACAGGAAGCCGCAGACAACGCACATCCAGGTGCGGAAAGTGGTGGCGGTGGCGTCGGTCATTGGATAATCACGGTTGGACAAGAACTGGCGATGGCCATTGTCCCACTCCCGTCGTGCTACCGGTAGCCACCGATGAATCCTGCTTCAGCCTCCCCTGCACGCCCGCGTGGCGTCTACCTGATCACGCCTGACGAGCCCGACACTGCGCGGCTGCTGGCGCGCACCGCGCCGCTGCTCGCCGCCGGGGCGACCTGGCTGCAGTACCGCAACAAGACTGCCGACACGGCGTTGAAACAGGCCCAGGCCATCGCCCTGCAGTCGCTGTGCGCCCAGCACGGGGTGCCGCTGATCATCAACGACGACCCGCTGCTGGCCCAGGCCGTGGGCGCTGCCGGCGTGCACCTGGGCGGTACCGATGGCGACATCGGCGCCGCGCGTGCCCTGCTCGGGCCGGAGGCCGTCATCGGCGCGTCCTGCTACGACCAGCTGGCCAATGCCGAACGGGCCGTGGCCGCCGGAGCCAGCTACGTGGCCTTCGGCGCGTTCTTCCCGACCACCACCAAGGTCACTTCCAGCCGCGCCACCGTCGACCTGCTGCGGCAAAGCGCCGCACTGGGCGTGCCGCGGGTGGCGATCGGCGGGCTGAGCCCGGACAATGTCGGACCCATCATCGAGGCCGGTGCCGATCTGGTCGCCGTGGTCAGCAGCGTGTTCGCCGCCGCCGACCCGGTCGCCACCCAGCGCGCCTTCCTCGCCCAGTTCCCGTAATACCCAGGACACCCCATGAACCACGACCAGTCCCACGCCCTGTTCACCCGCGCCCAGAAGCTTCTACCGGGCGGCGTCAACTCGCCGGTGCGCGCGTTCAAGTCGGTCGGTGGCGAGCCGTTCTTCGTGGAGCGGGCCGATGGCCCGTATCTGTACGACGTCGACGGTAACCGCTACATCGACTACGTGGGTTCGTGGGGCCCGATGATCGTTGGCCACAACCATGCCAGCGTGCGCCAGGCGGTCAAGCACGCGATCAACAACGGCCTGTCCTTCGGCGCGCCGTGCGAAGCCGAAGTGGTGATGGCTGACACCCTCACCCGCCTGATCCCGTCATGCGAGATGGTGCGCATGGTCAACTCCGGCACCGAAGCGACGCTGTCGGCGATCCGCCTGGCGCGCGGCGCCACCGGCCGCAACCGCATCGTCAAGTTCGAAGGCTGCTACCACGGCCACGGCGACTCGTTCCTGGTCAAGGCCGGCAGCGGCATGCTGACCCTGGGCGTACCGACCTCGCCGGGCGTGCCGGCCGGCCTGAGCGAGCTCACGCTCACCCTGCCCTACAACGATGTCGACGCGGCCACCGCGCTGTTCGCCGAACAGGGCGAGCACATCGCCGGCCTGATCATCGAACCGGTGGTCGGCAACGCCAACTGCATCCCGCCGCGCGAGGGCTACCTGCAGCACCTGYGCGCGCTGTGCACGCAGTACGGCGCGCTGCTGATCTTCGACGAAGTGATGACCGGTTTCCGCGTCGCCCTCGGCGGTGCGCAGGCGTACTACGGCATCACCCCGGACCTGACCACCTTCGGCAAGATCATCGGCGGCGGCATGCCGGTGGGCGCCTATGGTGGCCGTGCCGACCTGATGTCGCAGATCGCCCCGGCCGGCCCGATCTACCAGGCCGGTACGCTCAGCGGCAATCCGGTGGCGATGGCGGCCGGCCTGGCGATGCTGGAGCTGGTGCAGGCACCGGGTTTCCACGACCGCCTGGGCGCCGCCAGCGCGCGCCTGTGCGCCGGCCTGGAAGCCGCCGCCGCCGACGCCGGCGTGGCGGTGACCACCAATCAGGTCGGGGGCATGTTCGGGCTGTTCTTCACCGACCAGAAAGTGGAGACCTATGCGCAGGCAACGTCCTGCGACATCCCGGCATTCAACACCTTCTTCCACGCGATGCTCGAGCGCGGCGTGTTTCTGGCGCCGTCGGCGTACGAAGCCGGGTTCATGTCCAGCGCGCACGATGACAGCATCATCGACGCAACCCTCGACGCGGCACGCGAGGCGTTCAAGGTGGTCAAGGGCTGAGCCCCTGCGACGGTAGCGCCGCGCCATACGTGGCTGCTGTTCGATCCGGCATTGCATGCAGCCACCCATGGGGTGACTCTACCCGTGCAATCCGACCACGGTAGAGCCACGCCATGCGTGGCTGCTGTTCGATCAGGATTCGGCATTGCGTGCAGCCACCCATGGGGTGGCTCTACCCATGCCATCCCGGCAGCTACGCCTCAGCCGAAAACGAATCGGCCCTTCATCATCGCGAAGTGGCCCGGGAACGAGCAGAAGAACGTGTAGTCACCGCCCTTGGCCAGCTTGGCCGTGGCGAAGGTGACGCTGGTGCTCTGCCCGCCGCCGATCACCGCCGTATGTGCCAGCACCCGTGCATCGCCCTTGGGCAGGTAGCTGTCGGCCGGGGTCATGCGCATGCCGGCCATCGCCACCGGCTGGTAATCCGCGCTGCGGGTCAGCACCCAGTTGTGGCCCATCGCGGTGGCGGCCAGCTTGCCGGTGTGGCGCAGGGTCAGCTTCACCTGCGTGCAGTCCGCGCCGACCTTGATCTCCTTCTGGCTGAAGCTCATCTGGTCGGTGCTGTCGATGTTGACCGCGCACACGCGGGCATGGGCAGCCGGGGCCAGCATCAGGCCGGCGAGCAACACGGGGGCAAGCAGTTTCACGGCGATCTCCAACAATCAGTCCGGAGATTCTAGACAGCCGCTTGGCCGCCCACCTGCGACGCGATGTCGCAGCGGTCACCCGGAGTGGGTTACGGTCGACGCTGGACCTGGACGAATGTTGCCGATGCCGGTTGCCGTGGACTGCCTGCTGCTGGATTTCGATGGGGTGCTGGTGCGCCATGCGCGCCACCTGCGCGTGCGTCACCTTGCCGCCAGCACCGGCCGCAGCGCCGCACAGGTGCAGGCGGCGTTGTTCGACAGTGGGCTGGAGCAACAGCATGATGCCGGGCTGGACAGCGCGCTGTATCTGCAGCAACTGGGTGCTGCATTGGATACCACGGTGAGCGTCGCGCAATGGCAGGACGCACGCATTGCCGCCTCATCGCCGCAGGCAGGCGTGATCGAACGCATCGAGCGCATCGCGCGTGAGCTGCCGATCGCCATCCTGACCAACAACGGCGCGCTCATGGCCCAGACCATCCCGCGCATCCTCCCCACCCTGGCCGAGGCCTTGAACGGGCGCATCCTGTGCAGCGGCGCGCTCGGTGGACGCAAACCGGACCCGGCCGTGTTCGTGCAGGCCATGACGCTGCTTGGCGCACGCGCCGAGCGCACGCTGTTCATCGATGACCTGTTCGTCAACGTACGCGGTGCGCGGCAGGCAGGGTTGCACGCGGAAACGGCGACCGACAGCCGCAGTATCGGCAAGGTGTTGAAGCGCTACGGGCTGGCGTAGAGCCGACCGTTGGCCGGCTGCGTTCGCCCAAAGACAACAGCARCCGACCAACGGTCGGCTCTACCGCGAGGCGATGAAGGATTGCACCGCGGCGCGCAGGCGCTTCAGGCCCTCGGCGATCTCTTCATCGGTGATGTTCAGCGCCGGCACGAAGCGCAGCACGTCCGGACCGGCCTGCAGGGTCAGCAGGCCGTGTTCGGCGGCATGGTCCAGGATCGCCCCGGCCTGGCCGGCGAAGTCCCGGTCCAGCACCGCGCCCAGCATCAGGCCGCGGCCACGAACCTGGCTGAACACCTTGAACTCGTCGTTGATCCGGCCCAGCCCATCGTGCAGCGCCTGCGACTGRCGGCTGACGTTGTGCGCGATCTCCGGCGAGGACAACTTGCGCAGTGCCACGCGCGCCACCGCCGCGGCCAGCGGATTGCCGCCGAAGGTGGTGCCGTGCGCGCCGAACTGCATCACCTCGGCCACCTTGGGACCGGCCAGCATCGCGCCGATCGGGAAACCGCCGCCCAGCGCCTTGGCCAGGGTCACGATGTCCGGCTTGATGTTGTCCTGCCAGTGCGCGAACAGGGTGCCGGTGCGGCCCATGCCGACCTGGATCTCGTCGAGCACCATCAGCGCGTCGTGCTGGTCGCACAAAGCGCGGATGCGCTGCATGAAGCCCGGCTTGGCCGGCATCACCCCGCCCTCGCCCTGGATCGGCTCGAGCATGACCGCGGCCACGTCGCCGGCGGCCATCGCGGTTTCCAGCTGCACCTCATCATTGAAATCGACGTAGCGGAAGCCACMGGGCAGCGGCTCGTAGCCTTCCTGGTACTTGGGCTGGGCAGTGGCGGTCACCGCGGCCAGGGTGCGGCCGTGGAAGCTGCCGCGGAAAGTCACGATCACCCGCTGATGGGCGGGACGGCCCTGCGAGGAGGCCCACTTGCGCACCAGCTTGATCGCCACTTCGTTGGCTTCTGCACCGGAATTGCACAGGAACACCCGCTCGGCAAAGCGCGAGGAAGTGACCAGTTCTTCGGCCAGGCGCAGCGGCGGCTCGCTGTAGAACACATTGCTGGTGTGC
This sequence comes from Stenotrophomonas sp. P5_A8, assembly GCF_056400545.1. Classification (NCBI taxonomy): domain Bacteria; kingdom Pseudomonadati; phylum Pseudomonadota; class Gammaproteobacteria; order Lysobacterales; family Lysobacteraceae; genus Stenotrophomonas; species Stenotrophomonas sp. P5_A8. The sequence continues at coordinate 9,071 of NZ_JBFULB010000133.1, forward strand.
CACAGCTTGCCGGCCTGCTCGATCAGTGCGGCGGTCAGGTCCGGGTCGTTGTGGCCCAGGCCGCACACGGCGATGCCGGCGGCCAGGTCGATGAACTCACGGCCCTGGTTGTCCCAGACGCGCGCGCCCTGGCCGCGTTCGAGCACCACCTGGCGCGGTTTGTAGACCGGCAGGTAGTAATGCGACAGGGACAGGAGCGGATCGGCGGCGGCGGCGGTCATGGCAGTCAGGGTGGTCAGGGAAAGCCCATTCTCGCGCTTCCACCGGCTGGGGCACAATGCGCCCATGCGACCGTTCAGTGCCCCCCAGCTCAATCCCGCGACCGAGACCGGCTGGCGCCGGACCTGGTTCGACATCATCTACCGCCACGACACCCGGCCCTCGCGCAATTTCGACCTGCTGCTGGTCTACGCGATCATCGCCAGCGTGCTGGTGGTCATGTTCGACAGTGTGCAGCGCTTCCACATCGCCCACGCCGACTGGCTGTACGTGGTCGAGTGGGGCTTCACGATCCTGTTCACCGCCGAATACGTGCTGCGCCTGGCGGTGGTCAAGCGCCCGCTGCGCTACGCCTTCAGCGTCTGGGGGATCATCGACCTGGCCTCGATCCTGCCCACCTACCTGTCCCTGTTCATTCCCGGTGCGCAGAGCCTGCTGGTGGTGCGCGCGCTGCGCATCCTGCGCGTGTTCCGCATCCTCAAGCTGACCCGCTACATCGAAGAGAGCGGCGTGTTGATGGAATCGCTGTGGCGCAGCCGCCGCAAGGTGCTGCTGTTCCTGTTCACGGTGGTCACCATCACGATCATCGCCGGCACCCTGATGTACGTGATCGAAGGCCCCAACCACGGCTTCACCAGCATTCCCAGCAGCATGTACTGGGCAGTGGTGACGATGGCCACGGTGGGCTTTGGCGACATCGTGCCGCAGACCGTGCTGGGCCGCTTCGTCACCTCGGTACTGATCCTGATCGGCTACAGCATCATCGCCGTGCCCACCGGCATCTACACCGCCGAACTGGCCAGCACCATGCGCGAGGCCGAGCACGCCGCGCGGCGTGATGCACGCGGCTGCCCGCACTGTGGGCTGGAAGGACACGAGCCGGATGCGCTGCATTGCCGCCATTGCGGGGAAAAACTGCCGCCGGTGTTCAACGCCTGAGCCCTGCAGGCAGGCGCGCGGCGGGGCGTTCACCGACCCGCCGCGTTGACGCCGTCGTCGCCGACAGCGACGTGGCGCTGCGACTTATCGCGACAGCTGGTTGCTGGCGTCGACCAGATCGTTGTAGCTGTCGGTCACCGCTTCGGCCGAGCCCTGCGGGTTGCCGATGCGGCCACCGCCCTGCATCAGGC
>NZ_JBFULB010000134.1:0-10258 GCF_056400545.1 Stenotrophomonas sp. P5_A8
GCGCCGCCCCTGCCTGCCTTCCGTGGATACTCCTCTGAAACAGCGACTGATTGGTGCCATCGTTCTGGTGGCCTTGGCTGTGATCTTCCTGCCCATGCTGGTCAAAGGCCCTGCGCCTGACAGTGGCGTGGCCAGCGTGCCGATCAGTGCGCCTGCCGCGCCGTCGGATGGCCAGTTCGAAACCCGCGAGTTGCCGCTGGTCGCGCCCACCGGCGGCGCCACCGGCCTGCTCGGTGCGTCCAGCACCCAGCCGCTGCAGGACAACGCGGCCGCTGCCGCCCCGGCCGCGACGGACACCTCGCCGGCAGTCGCCGCCGGCAACTTCGCGGTCAGCTTCGGCGCCTATGGCAGCCAGGCCGACGCCGATGCGGTGATCGCCTACCTGAAGAAGTCGCAGCTGCCGGGTTTCAGCGAAGCGGCCACCATCAACGGCCGCCAGGCGTGGCGCGTGCGCGTGGGCCCGTATGCCGATCGTGCGCAGGCCGAAGCCGCCCGCCTGCAGGCGGTGAAGGTGCGCAACGACGTCAAGGCCGAAGTGGTCACCCTGGACGCGCGCGCCGACACTGCCGTCGCCGCCACCCCGGCTGCGGCACCGACCCCGACGCCGACGCCGACGTCGCCCGCTGCCTCCAGCGCCGCTGCCGCGCCGGCCACGGCCACCGTCAAGACCGAATCACTGCCGCCTGAACCGGTGGCCGCCGCCAAGCCGGCACCCAAACCCGAACCCAAGCCCACCCCGGCCACCAAGCCGGAGCCCAAGCCCGAAACGGCCGCCGTTGCCGCACCGGCGGCACCGGCCGCCAGCGGCGTCGGCTTCGCCGTGCAGCTGGGCGCCTTCGGCCAGGCGTCGGAGGCCAACGCGCTGCGCGACAAGGTCCGCGCCGCCGGTTTCAGCGCGTTCGTGGAACAGGTACGCACCGACAAGGGCACGCTCAACCGCGTGCGCGTCGGCCCGGTCGCCAACCGAGCCGAGGCGGAGAACCTCAAGGCCCAGGTTGCGTCCAAGGTCGGCGTGGCCGGCATGGTCCGGCCGCACCCCTGATGCCCGCCATGCGCCCGCGCCGTGAGGCCGGACTGTCCTGCAACGGAGGACGGGCATGATCGATTTCGTATTGCTGGCCGTCATCGGCATCTCCACCCTGTTGGGCGTGATGCGCGGCTTCGTCAGCATCGTCATTAGTACCTTTTCCTGGCTGCTCGGTGGCTGGGCCGCGCTGATGTTCGGCAGGTCCGCCGCCGGCTGGTGGTCGGCACCGGCCGCGCCGGGCACCGGGCACTATTTCGCCGGCTATCTCACCGTGTTCCTGCTGGTGATGGTGTCGGTGTGGGGCATCGGCCTGGTGATCCGTCAGGCGGTGCGCTCGACCAGCATGAACAGCGCCGACCGCCTGATGGGCGGGGGGCTGGGCCTGGCTCGCGGCGGGTTGATCAGTTGCGCCCTGCTCTTGATGGCCTCCTATACCCCGCTGACCCGCGAGGCCACCTGGCGAAACTCCAACCTGCGCGCCATGCTGCAACCCGGCGTGGGTTGGATGCAGGCCAAGATGCCGCGCATGCCCGACATGCCGCAGATGCCCAGCCTGGACGGCATGCCGGGGCTGCAGGGCCTGCCGATGGCGCTGCCGGAGGTGAACATGGCGCAACTGCCCGGTGGGGAGTTGGGCAAGCCGGGGCTGACAGGCGATAATGGCGTGCTTGGCGGACTGCTGGGGGGACGTGGATGGCCGCGACCCGTCGATGAAACCCCGCAACCGGCGGGCGATCCGGCTGACGTATGGGCGCGCAGCGCCACGCCCGGTTCCCCCCAGAACACCGATCCGGCGCTCGTGCGCCCGGACCAACCCGATCCGGCACGGAAAGGGTCCCCCGGCCAGGCACGGCCACCTTCACAGTAAATGGGCGCAGCCCAGCGGAGATTCGCACCATGTGTGGCATCGTCGGAATCGTCGGCAATCAGAACGTCGCCGGGCAGTTGTATGACGGCCTGACCGTCCTCCAGCATCGTGGCCAGGACGCGGCCGGCATCGCCACCGCCGACGGCACCCGCCTGCGCGTGCAGAAGGCCAACGGGCTGGTCCGCGATGTGTTCGATGCCAAGCGCATGTCCACCCTGGAAGGCCGTGTCGGCATCGCCCACGTGCGCTACCCGACCGCCGGCTCCGAAGGCATGGACGAGGCGCAGCCGTTCTACGTCAATTCGCCGTACGGCATCGCGCTGGCCCACAACGGCAACCTGATCAACACCGAAAGCCTGCGTCAGCAGGTGTTCGAGCAGGACCGCCGCAACGTCAACACCGACTCGGACAGCGAAGTGCTGTTGAACGTGTTCGCCTTCGAACTGGACGCGCAACGCCAGCTGACCCCGGAAGCGGCGATCCGCGCCGTGGCCGCCGTGCACCGCCGGGTCAAGGGCGGCTACGCGGTGATCAGCGTGGTGCTGGGCCTGGGCCTGGTCGCCTTCCGCGATCCGCACGGCATCCGCCCGCTGGTGCTGGGCAAGCGTGCCCACGCCGAAGGCGACGAATACATCGTGGCCTCCGAATCGGCCGCGCTCGACGTGCTCGGCTTCCAGCGCGTGCGCGACGTGCGCCCGGGCGAAGCGCTGGTGATCACCGCGCGCGGCGAGCTGTTCTCCGAAGTCTGCGCCGAGCCGGTCGAACACAGCCCGTGCATCTTCGAGTACGTGTACTTCGCCCGTCCGGACTCGATGATCGACAACGTGTCGGTGCACAAGGCGCGCATGCGCATGGGCATCAAGCTGGGCGAGAAGATCCTGCGCCTGCGCCCGGACCACGACATCGACACCATCATCCCGATCCCGGACACCTCGCGCGATGCCGCGCTGGAGATCTCCAACACGCTCGGGGTGAAGTACCGCGAAGGCTTCATCAAGAACCGCTATATCGGCCGTACTTTCATCATGCCGGGGCAGGGGGAGCGGGTGAAGTCGGTGCGCCGCAAGCTCAACCCGATCCACCTGGAGTTCCGCAACCGCGTGGTGCTGCTGGTGGACGATTCGATCGTGCGCGGCACCACCAGCCAGCAGATCGTGCAGATGGCACGCGATGCCGGCGCCCGCAAGGTCTACCTGGCCAGCGCCGCGCCGCCGGTGCGTTACCCCAACATCTACGGCATCGACATGCCGGCCGCCGAAGAACTGGTGGCGCACAACCGCAGCATCGAAGAAATCGAAAAGCACCTGGGCTGCGACTGGCTGATCTACCAGGACATCGAAGACATGGAAGCGGCGGTGCGCGAAGGCAATCCGGAGCTGAAGGCCTTCGATTCGTCGTGCTTCAACGGCATCTACCCGACCGGTATCGAGCCGGGCTACTTCGAGCGCATCCAGCAGCTGCGTTCGGATGACGCCAAGCACAAGCGCCGCGCCTGAGGGCAGGGGAATGGCCGAGCAGTTGCCGCTGGAGGCGGCCGGTGACCTGCTGCGTGCCGCGCAGCATTGCCTGGCCGCGGTCGATCCGCTGCACAAGGTCGCCCTGACCCAGGCCTACGCCGCGCAGTTCCGCACGGGCCAGCTCAAGGTCCGTGCCGATGCCCCGCCACCGGAGCCGATACGGATGCCGGGGCGTCCGTCCCGGCCAGCGCTGGTGCATCCGCGTGATCTGCCCAAGCGTGGCCTGGGCAGTGCCGAAGGACGCGCCGCCTTCATCCATGCCATCGCGCATATCGAACTCAACGCAATCGACCTGGCCTGGGATGCGGTATACCGCTTCCGCGGGTTGCCCGGCTCGTTCCATGCCGACTGGGTGAGCGTGGCCGATGACGAATCGCGCCACTTCATGCTGCTGCATGGCCGGCTGCGGGCGCTGGGGTTCGACTATGGCGATTTCGACGCGCACAACGGCCTGTGGGAAATGTGCGAGAAAACCGCGCACGACGGTCTGGCGCGGATGGCGCTGGTGCCGCGCGTGCTCGAAGCGCGTGGGCTGGATGTCACCCCCGGCATGATCACCAAGCTGCGCTCGGCCAACGACCACGCTACCGCCGATGTGCTGGAGATCATTCTCCGCGAGGAAGTGGCCCACGTGGCTGCCGGTTCGCGCTGGTACCACTGGTACTGCAACCGCGCCGGGGTCGAGCCGCGCGCGCGCTTCATCGCCTTGTTGAACGAGTACGCCGGCGGCTTCCTGTACGGCCCCTTCAACCTGGAAGCGCGGCTGCTGGCCGGCTTCGACGAGGAAGAACTCGTCGACCTGATCGAACAGGCCGGCCGCACCAGCGGCCCCGCCCGGTAGAGCCACGCCATGCGTGGCTGCGTTTCGTTCCGGGACCGCGTGCAGCCACCCATGGGGTGGCTCTACAGGTGACGTTTGGTAGAGCCACGCCATGCGTGGCTGCGTTTCGATCCGGCGCCATGAACCGCCGCCCATGCGGGCGCCTCACGCGTTGGGCAGCACCACGCGCTTGCCATCCTCGGTGGGACGGTTGATGTAGAACAGGCCCGGGCCCGGTCGATAGGGCAGTTCGCGGGTCGCTTCATCGGCGGCGTAGAGCAGGGCGGTGTCGCCGAGCGCGTCGAAGTTCCAGTGTGCCGATTGCATCAGGAACCGCTGCCGCAGCAACAGTTCCTGCGCGGCCTCCAGCGGCTGGCCCGACAACAGGCGCGCGGCGATCGGCAGCAGCGGCGCGGGCAGGGCCAGCTCGGGCATCGCATCCACCGCACTGCGCCAGCGCACCCCCGCCGCGTCGGCGCGCTGCTGCATCAGGCGCAGTGGCACCCACTGGTAGCGCCCATCGATCTCACGTTTCAGCACCACCGCCGCATACGCGAACACCACCCACTGCGRCAGCACGCTGTCACTGCCGGCCACGCGCTGCGACTGCCAGCGGTGCCAGACATCCACCCATACCGCGTCATCACCCAGACCAAGCTGCGCTTGCCAGGCAGCGCACGCCGCCTTCGCTTCCCGGTAGACATCGGTGTCGCGCAGCAACGCCAGCGGTGGCACGGCGGTGTCGGCCAGCCCGTGGTCGCGCAGGCGCTGGCCCAGCGGGCGGGTGAGCAGTTTCGGGCCCTCGATGCGCTGGTCGTAGCCGCCGCCGATGTTGGCGTGCGCGCCGGGCAAGGCGATCTCTTCATGCAGCGGCGCGACCGTGGTCAGCGGGAAATACTGGCGATGCTCGTCGCGCGCGACCAGTTGCAGCACCTTGTCGGCGCAACCGGCCGGCAACGCTACGGCCGGGAGTTCATCACGCTGCTGCGGATGGATTGCCACCACCGTGTCGAACAGGCCGACAAAGCGCACCGGGCGTACCGACACCGCCGCCTCACTGCCGAGTTGCCAGCCGGTGCGGCGCAGCTGTTCCTGCAGCCAGCGGCGTCCGTCGCGGCGGTTGAGCTGGCTGAGCGCAGCGCGCGCGGACGCCGCACCGCGCGAAAAACCGAACAGGTCGATGCGCACCGTGCCCAGTACCTGATGCGGATGGACACGCGCCAAGGCGCGCAGCGCGTCGGGCAGGCACGTATCCAACGCGCGGCGCATCTTGGCGAGCACCCCGGTACGCCCGATGCCGAAGGCAAGGCCCATCAGGTCGTCATCCTCACCGGTGCGGGTGCCGGTGCCTTCGATGTAGATCGCCAGTGACAGGGCGTCGCCATGCGCGGGTTGCGCGCGATCGTCGGGATACAGCGCGTGCAGCCGGGCGATGTTGGTCAGGCCATTGCTGTAGCTGCTGGTCAGGCGGCTCTGGTAGGGCGAGGCGTCATCGGCAACCAACGGCGCCGGCGGGCGCGGCGTGGGCGTGGTGCTGCGCTGCGGGCGCGAGGCATGCAACAGGTTGTCGGCATTGTTGCGCGTGCCGTCAAAGAACAGGCCGATCTGCAGCGACACCGTCGCCGCCCTCGTTGCCGGGGTGGGCTGTCCTGCCATGGCGCTGGGGTCCTTGGGGTTGCACGGCAACGGTAGCGCGAAAATGACGCGGACGCGACGTCGCTGAACCGGCCGGTCGGCGGTCACAGTTCGGAATGTTGATTGCTCTGGTCTATTGAATTCACGCGATCAGTTGGCGCCATATGGGCGGGCACCACCACCCCGTATTCCACTCAAAGAGAGGCGACACGATGTCCAGATCGATGAGCAAGGCCGCAGGTGTGATCACGTTGTGCATGATGGCGGCGGGCGCTGCCAGCGCCGCGCCGCTGTTTGAACCGGTCACGGTGCTCAGCCGGGCCGGGGCCGCCAACCAACCTGCCGCGCAGGCGGTGCTGTCGGCCGCCTCCACCGCCGCGGTGCAGGAAGTGCGCGTGGATGCCGCTGCCGTCACGGCCGGCCAGCGCCAGCTGGAGTTCGAACTGCTCGGCACACAGGTGCAGGCGGTGCAGCAGCGTGTGCAGGCGCTGCCCGACGGCGGCAGCATCTGGTACGGCCAGATCCAGTCGCGCAGCGCCAAATTGGACCGTCAGGCCAGTGCATCGGACCCGGCCAACTCGGTGATCCTGGTACGCGCTGGCAATACCGTCACCGGCTCGATCCGCAAGGATGGCCAGCTGTATCGACTGCGCCCGCTCAGCGATGGACGGCACGTGCTGGTGGAAGTGGATGAAACCCGGATGCCGGCCGACCATCCCGCTGACTACAACAGCCTGCCGCAGGTCGCCATGCCGGTGAGCGACCGCGCGGGGATCGCAGCAGCCTCCTCCGGCACCCCGGCCACCATCCGTGTACTGGTGGTGGCGACCAACGGCGCAGTGGCGGCCTACGGCGGCAACATGCAGTCGTTGGTACAACTGGCCGTGGCCGAATCCAACCAGGGCTACATCAACAGCAACGTCGGCATCACCCTGGAACTGGCCGGTTACGAGACCACCAGCTACGCCGAGTCGAGCAGCTTCTCCACCGACCTGTCGCGCTTCCGCAGCACCACGGACGGGGTGATGGACAGCATCCACACCAGCCGCAACAACACCCGCGCCGATGTGGCCGTGCTGGTGATCAACAACGCCAGTTCGTGCGGGCTCGCCTCCAGCATCGGCTCGACCGCGGCCACCGCGTTCGCCGCCGTGCATTGGGACTGCGCCACCGGGTATTACTCCTTCGCGCATGAAATCGGCCACCTGCAGAGCGCGCGGCACGACATCGCCACCGACTCGAGCACCTCGCCGTATGCGTATGGCCACGGCTACCGCTATGAGCCGGCCAGCGGCGCGCGCTGGCGCACGATCATGGCCTACGCGTGCACGGCCGGTTGCCCGCGGTTGAACTTCTGGTCCAACCCGAACATCAACTACAACGGCGTACCGATGGGCATTGCGTCCAGCGCCGACAACCAGCGCGTGCTGGTCAATACCAAGGCGACGGTCGCCGCGTTCCGTTGAGCAAGCGCATCCCCCGCGATCGTCCCGGCGATCGCGGGGGATGTTGYTGTGGAGCGTGGCGGCTCAGCGCGCCAGCGCATCCAGCGTCCAGCCCTGCGGGGTGACGCGCAGCACCGAGCCCTGCTCGTACCAGTCGCCGAGCACGATGCGGGTGCAGTCGTGGCCACCGACCTGCAGGGTGTGAATGGCCGGGCGGTGGGTGTGGCCGTGGATCAGGGTGTCTACGCCGTGGCGCACGAAGGTGGCGTCCACTTCGGCCGGCGCCACGTCGGTGACGGTCTCGAAGGTGGCGTGATCGTCCTGCTTCATTTCCGACTGGCGTGCCTGGCTGGCATCGCGCGCCTTCTGCGCGAAGGCGATGCGCGCGGCCAGCGGCTGGGACAGGAACTGCGCCTGGAAGACCGGGTCGCGGGTCTGGGCGCGGAACTGCTGGTAGGCCACATCGTCGGTGCACAACAGGTCGCCGTGCTGCAGCAGCACCGGTCGGCCGTACAGGTCGATCACGCTGGGATCGGGCAGGATGCGGAAGCCGGCGCGACGCGCATAGTCTTCGCCGACCAGGAAGTCGCGATTGCCGCGGATGAAGTACACCGGCACGCCGGCATCGGCGACGGCGTGCAGCGCATCGGCGACGGCATCGGCGGCAGCGGAGGGCGTGTCATCGCCGATCCAGGCTTCGAACAGGTCACCGAGGATGTACAGGGCATCGGCCTGCATCGCTTCATCGCGCAGGAACGCCAGGAACAGCTCGGTAATGGCTGGACGGCTCGGGTCCAGGTGCAGATCTGAAATGAACAGCGTGGTCATGGGCGCATTGTAAAACGGGTTGCCCGCAGCGGGTTGCATGCACATCGCGGAAAAGGGCAGCGCCACGCCATGCGTGGCCTCCGTTCCCGCGATGCCGGATGCCGGCCGGCAGACCCCGCAACCGCCTTACATCGGCAATGGCAGCCAGCGCAGGCTGGCCCCGGCCAGCGCGGTTGCAATCGCCGTGGCCGCCAGTACATCGCTGGGGTAGTGCAGCCCCAGCACCACCCGCGACACGCCGATGGCGGCGGTGAACGGCACCAGCAGCGGTGCCAGCCACGGGTAGTAGGCGAGGGCGACGATGGTGAAGGACACCGCGTGCAGGGTGTGCCCGGAGGGGAAGCTGAACTCGTCCAGCGGCGCCACCCAGGCGCGGATGCGGAGATCGGCCGCATACGGACGCGGGCGTCGGGTCCAGCGCTTGAGGCCTTTGTACAACAGCAACGCCATCAGGCCGGTGGCGGCCATGTGCAGCGACGCGCGCAGGCCCTCGACGCCGTCCAGCAGGATCAACGCGGCCATCAGCGCATACCAGAACACGCCATCGCCCAACCGGCTGACCGCAGCGAATGCCTGGCGCACGCGACGGCGACGGCAGTAATGGTTGGCGCGGCGGCACCAGCGGGTTTCGCGCCCGCGCAGGGCGTCAAGCGGCGTGGTCGGCATGCGGCCTCCGGGCCTGCGCCAGTTCGGCCAGCAGCGCATCGAACTCGGCCACCACCTGCTGCGGGTGCAGGCGCTGCATGGCGCTGGCGGCATTGCGGCCGAGGCGGGCGCGCAGTACGTCATCGCCAGCCAACTGCAGCGCTGCGGACAGGAATTGAGCGTCATCGTTCACGGCCATGCCGGTCTGATCGGTGCGCAGGTGCTCGCGCGCCGCGCCATAGTCGAAGGCGACGGTGGCCACGCCGCTGGCCATCGCTTCCAGGGTGACGTTGCCGAAGGTCTCGCTGCGGCTGGGGAACAGGAACAGATCGCCGCTGGCGAAGTGACGTGCGAGCGCGTCGCCACGCTGTACGCCGCAGAAGATGAAATCGGGATTTTCATGCGCCAGTTTCTCGCGCGATGGGCCATCGCCCACCCAGACGAAGCGGGCCTTGGGCCGGATCTGCTGCAGCCGACGGAACGCCTTCACTGCCAGCGCAAGGTTCTTTTCCGGGGCGATGCGGCCGACGTAGATCGCCGCGAAGCCGTTGCCATCGATCCCCCATTCCTCGCGCAGGGCCGGATCGCGTCGCTGCGGTTCGAACTGGCTGCTGTCCACCGCACGGGCCAGCAACCGCACGCGGTCGAAGCCCTGTTCGCCGAGGAACTGCTGCAGCTCCTGGGTCGGCACCAGGGTGGCGTCGGCCTGGTTGTGGAAGCGGCGCATCCAGCGCAATGCCGCAGCCTGCAGCCAAGCCACGCCGTAATCGGGCAGGTACTCATCGAAGCGGGTGTGGAAACCGGTGGCGACCGGAATGCCCAGCCGACGCGCGGTGCGCAGCGCCGACCAGCCCAGTGGGCCCTCGGTAGCGATGTAGATCGCATCGGGACGTTGCAGCTGCCACTGCCGCGCCAGCCGCTTCGGCGCGGGCAGGCCAAAGCGCAGTCCGGGGTAGCGCGGCAGACCGGCGCCCTGCACCAGTACCGTGCCGCCGTCTGGATCGGTGCCGTCGCTGGCTTGGCGTGGACGCACCAGGTCGACCTGGTGGCCGGCCGCGCGCAGTCCCTGTTCCAGTCCCTGCACGGTCAGCGCGACGCCGTTGACCTCGGGGGGATACGTTTCAGTGACGATGGCATAGCGCATGGCGGGCCTCCGGGTTGCGTCCATGCTCGGCCCGGGCGATGTAGTGGACATGACGTGGGTATTACCGGCCGATGACGCCGGTGCCGGCCGCCGCGCCCGCGAGTACGGGGAAAAGGTTCTTCTCCCATCTGGGGGAGTGTCTTGTTGCAGGCGCCGTCGCAGAGCAAGCACGACGCTACGGGTCTGGATGGGCAGTGCCGGCGACGTGTGGATCGGGCTATGTCTTCGTTCGGGTCTGTCGCGAGCGTGTGGGCCCCGTAGCGGGCGATAGGCCCCTGGCGCAAATGTCCCCCGGCCGCGGGGCGGCCTCCTCCTTGATTTTGCCCAGG
>NZ_JBFULB010000135.1:0-10151 GCF_056400545.1 Stenotrophomonas sp. P5_A8
CGGCTGGCGCGCACGCGCCGCGCCACTTCGCTGCTGATCGCGATCACCGCGGTCAGCGCGGCCATCGACAGGAACTGCAGGCGGGTGTGCGATTCGGACAGCAGCAGGCCGAAGATCAGCGCCAGCACGCCCAGGCCGATCACGGTCAGATAGGGGTAGCCGGCCATGCGGAACGGCAGGCGGGTGCCATCGCGATTGGCGCGATGCCGCAGGATCAGCTGCGACAGCAGCGAGATCGTCCACACCAGCAGGCAGGTGGACCCCACGATGTTGAGCAGCACCGGCAGCACCCTGTCCGGAAACAGCAGCTCCATCACGGTGGCGGCAAAGCCGAACAGCACGCTGGCCAGCACCGCGATGATCGGCACCTGGCGCGGGTCGGCCCAGCCGAGCACGGCCGGTGCCTCCTGGCGCTGGGCCAGCGAATACATCATGCGTGAGGCGCCATAGAGGTTGGCATTGAGCGCCGACAGCAGCGCGATCACCGCGATCAGCGTGATCGCCGTGGCCGCACCGGGGATGTTGGCCACCTGCAGCACCGCGGCGAACGGCGACTTCAGCGCCTCGCTGGTCCACGGCACCACGGCGATGATCACGCTCAGCGAGCCGATGTAGAACACCAGGATGCGCCAGGCCACGGTACGGATGGCCCGCGCGATGCTGCGCTCGGGGTCTTCGGTTTCCGCTGCGGCCACCGCCACGATCTCGGTGCCCCCGAAAGCGAACACCACCACCAGCAGCGCCGCGCCCACGCCAGCCAGCCCCTTGGGCGCGAAGCCGCCATGCCCGGTGAAGTTGGACAGGCCCGGCGAGGCGACGTCCGGCAGCCAGCCCAGCAGCAGCGCGATGCCGATCAGGATGAAGGCGACGATCGCCACCACCTTGAGGATCGCGAACCAGAATTCGAACTCACCGAAGTTCTTTACCCCGAGCAGGTTGATCGCGGTGAAGAACAGCATGAAGGCCAGCGCGGCCATCGGCACCGGCACCGCCGGCCAGACGGTGGCCAGCAAACCGGCCGCACCCACCGCCTCGGCCGCGATGACAATGACCAACTGCACCCACCACAGCCAGCCCACCGTGGCCCCGGCGGTGGCGCCCATGGCATCGGCGGCGTACACCGAAAACGCGCCGCTGGTCGGCTTGGCCGCGGCCATTTCGCCGAGCGCGTTCATCACGATGATCACCAGCGCACCGGCGACCAGATAAGACATCAGCACCGCCGGGCCGGCGGCCTGCACGCCCACGCCCGACCCCAGGAACAGGCCGGCGCCGATGGCGCTGCCCAGGCCCATCATGATCAGCTGGCGGGGTTTGAGCGCGTGGCCCAGTCGGGTGTCGGCAGGCGCGGCGGCAGGCGTCGGAGTCTGGGATGCGGGCATCGGAATCGCAGGCGGGCAACAGGTGCGACACGATACCCTGTCCAGCCGGCCGGCGGGATAGGCCACAAGGCCCGCCCCGGCTCAGGTTTCGGCGCGCTCGCCGATCTGCGCCCGGTAGCCGCGCGGGGACACCCCGACCTCGGCCTTGAACTTGCGGGTGAACGCGCTCTGGTCGGTGAAGCCGCAGGCCTGGCCGATGCTGGCGATGCTGTCCGGCCCGTGCAGCAGGTGCACCGCCATCTGGATGCGCAGGCGGGTCAGCACCTGCTGTGGGGTCATCTGGAACACCTTGCGGAAGGTACGCTCCAGTTTGGACAGCGAGAACCCGGTGATGTCCAGCAGGGTCTGCATGCGCACGTTCTCGGCGTAATGCGCGTTCAGATGCGCCAGCGCCAGCCGCAGCTGCTCGTACTGGGTGCCCAGGCTGTCTTTCTGACCCAGGTCGCGCGAGATGCCGATCAGGCCCCTGATCTGCCCGTCCACCAGCAGCGGGCGCTTGCAGGTCAGGCACCAACCCGGCTCGCGGTTGGCGAACAGATGCAGCTCCATCAGGTTTTCGATCACCTTGCCGGCCAGGACCTGCTCGTCCTGGGTGGCGTAGTCGGCGCCCAGCCCGGTCGGGTAGATCTCCGCGGCGGTACGCCCGATCACCTCCTTGCGCGACTTCAGCCCGAGCCGGCGCAGCATGGTCTGGTTGATGTGCGTATAGCGCCCGTCGCGGTCCTTCATGAAGAACAGCACGTCGGGGATCGCATCGAACAGGGCTTCGATGTCGGCAGGTTCAACGCGCATGCGAGGGCGGGCGGCAGGAGGACACGCCGCCAAGGATACGCGCCCTGCCGCGCCCACCCAACGCCGCATGTGAAGCGCGGGTGCATGCAGCGCCCGAATTGAGCACCGGCGATTAACGGCGGCCGCGCCAGTGTTGGGCATTGCCTTCCCGCCAGCCCGGAGCCACCCATGGCCGCCAGCAAGCCCCGCACCAAGAACACCCCTCCTCCCGCCGACAGCCGTGGCGAAGGCGACGAACTGCACCAGCACGCCGGTGGCGGCCATCCCGCGCTGACCACCAACCAGGGCATCCCGGTCGGCGACAACCAGAACTCGCTGCGCGCCACCCCGCGTGGGCCCACGCTGCTGGAAGACTTCATCCTGCGCGAGAAGATCACCCACTTCGACCATGAGCGCATCCCCGAGCGCATCGTGCACGCCCGTGGCAGTGCCGCGCACGGCTACTTCGAACTGACTCGTTCGCTGCAGGAATTCACCCGCGCGCGCGTGCTCACCGAGGTTGGCGTGCGTACGCCGGTGTTCACCCGTTTCTCGACCGTGGCCGGCGGTGCCGGATCCGTGGATACCCCGCGCGATGTGCGCGGCTTCGCCGTCAAGTTCTACACCCGCGAAGGCAACTGGGATCTGGTGGGCAACAACATCCCGGTGTTCTTCATCCAGGATGCGATCAAGTTCCCCGACCTGATCCACGCGGTGAAGATGGAACCGGACCGCGCCTTCCCGCAGGCGGCCAGCGCGCATGACACCTTCTGGGATTTCATCTCGCTGATGCCCGAGTCGATGCACATGATCATGTGGGCGATGAGCGACCGCGCGATTCCGCGCTCGCTGCGGATGATCGAGGGCTTCGGCATCCACAGCTTCCGCCTGCTCAACGAGGAAGGCGAATCGACCTTCGTCAAATTCCATTGGCGGCCGAAGCTGGGCATCCAGTCCACGGTGTGGGACGAGGCGGTCAAGCTGCAGGGTGCCGACAATGACTTCCACCGTCGCGACCTGTTCGAAGCGATCACCGCCGGCGACTTCCCCGAATGGGAGCTGGCGGTGCAGCTGTTCAGCGAGGCAGACGCCGAGGCTTTCCCGTTCGATCACCTGGACCCGACCAAGATCATTCCCGAGTCGCTGGTGCCGCTGACGGTGATCGGGCGGATGGTGCTGGACCGCTGGCCGGACAACTTCTTCGCCGAGACCGAGCAGGTGGCCTACTGCCCCGCCAACGTGCCGCCGGGCATCGACTTCAGCAACGATCCGCTGCTGCAGGGGCGCCTGTTCTCCTACCTGGATACCCAGCTCAGTCGCCTGGGCGGGCCCAACTTCCACCAGATCCCGGTCAATGCGCCCAAGTGCCCGTTCGCCAACCATCAGCGCGATGGGCACATGCAGATGGGCATCCCGAAGGGGCGCGTCGCCTACGATCCGAGTTCGCTGCAGGATGACAGCCCGCGCGAAGTGGTCGATGGTTTCCCCAGCCACGCCACCGCGCCCGATGACGGGGTGAAGGGGCGCGTGCGGGCCGAGAGCTTCGCCGATCACTACAGCCAGGCGCGCATGTTCTTCCGCAGCCTGGAAGCACCCGAGCAGGCGCATCTGGCGTCGGCGCTGGTGTTTGAGCTGTCCAAGGTGGAAACGGTCAAGGTGCGCGAGCGCACGGTGAGCCACCTGCGCAACATCGACGAGTCGCTGGCCAAGCGCGTGGCCGCGGGACTTGCGATGCCGGCCCTGCCCGAGCCTGCGCCGACGGCCACGCCTGCACAGGATTTCCCGAAGGCGCAGGAAGTGCGCGTGATCGGCCGCACCAAGGACCTGCTCAAGGGCCGCTGCATCGGCATCCTGTTCGACGAGGGCTCCGATGCAGGCTTGATCAGCAACCTGCGCAAGGCTGCCGACAAGGCCGGTGCCAAGGTCAAGCTGGTCGCGCCGAAGATCGGCGGCGGCAAACTCAGCGACGGCAAGGTGCTTGCCGCAGATGGGCAGCTCGCCGGTACGCCGTCGGTGGTGTTCGATGCGGTGGCCGTGGTGCTCAGCAACGAGGCGGCCAAGCGCCTGCAGAAGGAATCGGCAGCGGTGGATTTCGTGGCCGACGCCTGGGCCCACCTGAAGGCGATTGCCGCCGATGAGGGCGCGCAGGCGCTGCTCAAGGCCGCGCGCGTGGGCAACGATGCGGGCGTGGTGGAAGCCGAGGACGCCAAGGGCTTCCTTGCGGCGGCGGCGACGCGGCAGTGGGCGCGGGAGCCGAAGGTGCGCACGCTGGCTTGATTCTCTTCCATCCCCACAGGAGACATCCCCATGCCGCGTGGTGACAAATCCAGCTACACCGACAAGCAGAAGCGCCAGGCCGAGCACATCGAAGAAAGCGAGAAGGAACATGGCCGCGGCGAGGACGCGGCCGAGCGCATCGCCTGGGCCACCGTCAACAAGCAGGATGGGGGTGGCAAGAAGCGTGCGCCGGTCAAAAAGGCGCCCACGACGTCGTCTGCGAAGACAGCGACTCGGAAGGCAGCCAAGACGTCGACCGCCTCGAAGGTGGCGAAAAAGGTGGCGGTGAAGAGGACCGCCGCCGGCAGAAGCGTAGCGAAAAAGGCATCGACGTCGGCGAAGAAAACTACGACGACATCAGCGAAGAAGACGACGACGAAGACGGCGGCAAAGAAGGCAACGAAGGCAACGAAGAAGACTGCGACGACGTCGGCCACAACGAAGACGGCCGCGAAGAAGACAGCTGCCGGCAAGACGGCGAAGAAATCGGCCGTGAAAAAGACAGCGGCGAAGAAGGCCCCCGCGCGCAAAGCCACCAGCAAAGCCGCCACAAAGAAGACGGTGGCCAGCACGTCGACAAAAAAGGTCGCAACGAAAACCGCGCGCAGGACCACCACGCGGACGCCTGCGAAAAACTCCGCCCGCTGAAGCGACAAAGGGATGCGGCAGCATCGCGCTGCCGCGTCTGTTGCAGGGCCGCCTTGGCCTGCCCCGCCGGGATCGTGCTCAGCGCGACGCGGGCGCCGATTTGCCCGCCGGCGGTGCCTTGGCCCGCACCGGCACCACCACCGACTGCATCCGCTTGATTGCCGAAATCGGCACCGCTTCTGCGCGGTGCTGTTGCGGCCACCACAGGAACACGAACGCGCTGCTGCTGCCCAGCAGCCGTGCATCACCGGCCAGCGGCGCGCTGTCGCCCGCCAGGTGCACCATGACCTTGCTGCCCTGCCCCGCGTCGCGGATGTTCTCGGCCTTGTTCATGGAGTAGATGGCCGCGCCCAGCGCCATGAAGCAGGCCACTGCGATGCACAGGCCGGTCAGCGGCCGCAGCCCGGAGATGTCCCAGCTGGTCAGCGGTGACTGCGAGAACAGCATCCGCCATCCCCAGTGCCGTGCGCGCAGCGCCTCCACCTTGGCCGGGTTGCGCCGACGCACGGTGTCCGGCCAGCCAGCCACGATGGCCAGCGCGATGCCGCCGGCCAGGATCCCCGCATAGGCCGGATCGCGCAGGCCGGCCACCAGGAAGTCGCTGATCTGCAGGTAGTCCAGGATGGAGAGCTGGAAGCGCAGGTAGAAGAAGTAGCTCGACCACAGCCCGAGCAGCGACAGCAGCACGTAACCGGCGCTCACGATCAACGCCGGTTCCTGGCGCAGCAGCCGCCACAGCACCATCACCACCGAATCTTCATTGCCCTGCACCACCGGCAGGACCGACCAGTCGGTGGGCGCCGTCTCGGCCGGTACCGTCGGCTGGCCGGCCCCCAGGTGCGCGATGGCCGGCACGTCGCCGTGGATGTCACCCTGATCCCTGCTTTCCATGCGTCCCCCCTGGTGAGCGCAGAGCATCGCCGAAATCGCGGCGGTGCGGAAGTCGGGGCCCGGGGTGTACGCGACCGCCCGGCAAGCCGCCGCGGTTGCGGGTCGGCCGATTCTCGAGGGCATCGGCGGTCGATGATCCACACAGGATTGACGCCTTCCATGATGCATCGGCGATACTCGCCTCACGCCGCAGGACGCGGCGATTCAAGGAACGATCATGCGCAGCGCTTCGCTACTGGCCATGCTGGCCGTGTTGTTACCTGCAACCGCGATGGCCCAGAGCGGCTGGCGCGACGCCGATGGCACACCGGTGCCGCAGACCGAGGCGGCCCGTTCCGAAGGCGGCTTCGCCGCGTCGCTGGTGATCACCGACGATGCCGACTGGCAGCAGAAGTGGGAAACGCCACCGGAGCACACCCCTTCGCTGCGCGGTGCCGACAGCGTCGGCCTGGGGGGCGAACTGTACGTGCTCACCCTGCTGTCCAATCCGATGCTGGACGCGAAGGGCGACACCAACGTCGTCTGCGGTGTTGAAATCCAGCGTCCCGACGGCAGCTACGACGCGCAGCACCCGCAGACGCCCTGCTTCAAAACCCGGCTGCACACCGATCCGACCCTGGTGTACATGACGGGCATGGTGGTGAAAATGCGGGTCGAAGCCGGTGATCCGCCGGGCGTCTGGACCGTGCGGATGAAGGTCAAGGACATCAACCGCAACGTCGAGCTGCCGTTGCAGTCCACCTTCGAGGTACGGGATCGCTGAGGCCCCGCGTCGGCGTCGGGCCAGTTCCGCCGCCACGCGTTCGCCGCGGAGGCGACCTGTGATCCGGATGCAGCGGCGTCCTGCCGCCGCATCCCTCCATCAGTCGATCAGGCCGCGCGCCGCACCGCCACGCCCAGCGCACTGCCCTGCTCCAGCTTGAACACCGCCACCGATTCGATCAACGCATGTGCCTGCTGTTCCAGCGCGCGGCTGGCCGCGGTGGCTTCTTCGACCAGTGCCGCGTTCTGCTGGGTCACCTGGTCCATCTGCACCACCACCTGGTTGACCTGCTCGATGCCGGCCGCCTGTTCCTTGGTGGCCGCGGCGATGTCGCTCATCAACTGATTGGTGCGCGAGCTGGCCTGGGTGAGGCGCGCGATCGCCGCCTCGGATTCCACGGTGACGCTCAGGCCGGTCTTGACCTTCTCGCTGGATGCGTCGATCAGGTCCTTGATCTCCTTGGCGGCAGTGCCGGCACGCTGTGCGAGCGTGCGCACTTCGCTGGCGACCACGGCGAAACCGCGACCGTTCTCGCCGGCGCGCGCCGCTTCGACCGCCGCATTCAAGGCCAGGATGTTGGTCTGGAAGGCGATGCCATCGATCACCGAGGAGATCTCGCCGATGCGCGCCGAGGAGGTGTCGATCTCGCTCATGACCTTGGCCATCTGCGCGATCGCCTGCTCGGTGGCACGTACCGCGGCACCGGCCGCGTGCGCTTCGTGGTCGGCCTGGTTGGCCAGTTCGGCGTTCTGGCGCACGGTGGAGGTCAGCTCTTCCATCGAGGCGGCCGCCTCTTCCAGGTTGGCCGCCTGCTGTTCGGTGCGGCGCGACAGATCGTTGTGGCCGGCGGCCAGTTCCTGCGCGGCGTCGTTGATGCTGCCGGCCGCGCCCTGGATCTGCTGGACGATGCCGGTCAGCTGCGCGGCGGTCACGTTGGCATCGTCGCGCATCTGCGCGAACACGCCTTCGTAATGACCGCTCATGCGCGAGGTCAGGTCACCGGTGGAGATGGCACGCAGCACCTGTGACAGGTCGGCGATGCTCGACTGCGAACTGGCCATCATCCCGTTGAGGTTGGCGACCATCGCGCGGAACTGGAACTGGAACGCAGCCTCATCACCGCGCACCGAGAAATCGCCGGCACGCGCGGCGCTGGCGAGCGTGTCGATCTGCTGGTTGATCGCCATCAGGCTGGCCTTGACCGTGGCCATGGTGCGGGTCAGCAGCGCCTTCTCGCCGGGGTAGCTGTCCAGGTCGCGACTGAGGTCGCCGACGGCATAGTCGGCCATCACATCGACCATGTGCGACTGCACGGCCACGTGCGAGCCGACCAGTTCATTGGTGGCGCGCAGCATGCGGCCGTAGTCGCCCGGCAGTGCGTCGGCATCCATGCGGTAGCTGATCGCACCGGCTTCGTGCTGCTGTGCCATCTGCAGCTGGGCGGTGATCGCGGCCTGCACGTTCTGGCGCACGCTGCCCATCGCATTGCCGAGCAGGGTCAGCTCATCACGACCGCCGAGGCGGAAATCCTGCTCCAGCTCGCCCTTGGCCATCTGGTCGGCCAGCCGGACCGCACGCGCCAGCGGCCCGGTCAGGCTGCGGCCGATCAGGATCGAGGCGGCAATGCCCACCAGCAGCGCGACGCCGCCCAGAACCAGCAGCTGCAGCAACGTGCGCTCGCCCAGGCGGATCGCTTCGGCGGCGGCTTCGCGGCTTTCTTTTTCTTCATACGTGACGCCATCGGCGAGCGCCTTGTTCCAGCCGCTGGCCGCTTCCTGCACCGGGCCCAGGGTCAGCGCGACCGCGCCGGGAAAGTCGCCCTGCGCCATCAGTTCGCTGGTCTGCTTGTTCAACGGGCGCGCAGTGGCGCGCCTGGCGGCAATGGCCGCGCCCATCTGCTTGCCCTGCGCATCGCTCGGCAGCGCCTGGTAGGCGGTCCAGCTGGCCTCGTAACGCTTGACCAGCGCGGCGATGCGCGCCTCATCGGCCTCACGCTCCTGGCCCTGGCGGATCAGCATCTCCCGGCGTACGACCATCATCTGGTTGTTGGCGTCGAGCATCTCCGAGAGCAGGCGCACCTTGGCCACGCCCACCTCGACCACCTCCTGCATTGCGTGCTTCTGCACCGCGCTGCCGGTGGCACCGGTGGCGACCACGGCCGCAACCAGCAGCAACAACAGGCCAAAGCCCGTACCTAGACGCCAGACGACGCTGACGTTCCTCAACAAATCCATGACTGCATCCAAACGTGGGGGGTGCCGGGTTATCGGCCCACGCGGACATGTTCTTGATCACACAGCCTTAACGGAACGGCGGCGGTTCACATTTGGGGAGCGTCGCTGGCGCGTACAACGCCAAGCGGGCCATGGGCACGCGCGCCGTCAGCCGTCCAATCCTAATGCCAGGCGCACCTGGTCGCAGGCGATGATCAAATCCAGTATCAGGCGCCCACTAACGTCCAGTTCGCCCTCGTACTCGGCGATGTTGCGCTGCTGATGGCACTTGTCCAGCACACGCCATACCTCCGGCCCCAAGGCGAGCGTATGCGGGAGTAGCTGGAAGACGATGTAGCGTTGCGCCGGGCGAAAGCCATGCTGTCGCAGCGCGCTCAGGCACAGCGCATGGGCCGCGTTGTAGGCCAGGTCGAAGCGGCTCTCCAGAGAAAGCGATGTGTTACGCGCGTCGTGCAACCGGGCGAGTCCTGATCGCTGCAACCCTTCGATTTCCCGGCGATCAGGCGGTTCGGCACTGAGTGATTTACCCGGTCCGGCCAGATTGTGCAGCGCTGAGATCATCATGTTCTCCAATGATCCAGATCTTGGGCTGCTCCAGCACACGCATCAAGAAGGAATTTTGATCGTGAATCCGCGATGTAAATTCAGCGCTTGAATACAGGGTCGGATTTACGGGGCGACCCAGCTTCAGTTCGGTCCCATCCAACGCTTGCATCACATCGGCATAGCCGAGGGTATCGGACAGGATCATCAGATCGATGTCGCTGCGCGCGGTATCGGTGCGCTTGGCCATGGAGCCATAGACGAACGCGGCGGCGATCTTGTCCTGTAGCGGCAGCAATGCCTCGCGCAGCGGTGCGGCCAGGCCGATGGTCTTCTGCACGATCGCCACCAGTTCGTCATGGATCGGTGCCTCGCCGTTGGCCTGGTAGCGCTTCTGGTTACCCGATGCCCTGACGCTGACCAGCCCGGCAGCAGCCAGCTTGGCCAACTCCCGCTGTACCGCGCCGGATCCCGCGCCGATCGATGCAATCAGCTCCGAAACCCCGAATGCGCGATGCGGCTGTCCGAACAACATCCCCAGCACGCGTTGCTGGGTCTGGGTGAAAAGAGCGTCGGCCAAGCCAGGTGATCGGTTGGACGACAGGCGACTTGAGGGAGATTTTGTACCCATATTGGGTACGT
>NZ_JBFULB010000136.1:0-10032 GCF_056400545.1 Stenotrophomonas sp. P5_A8
GCCCAAGGATGTCGAAGCCCACCGCCGCATTGCCTACCGACGCCGGCGAAAACGCACGGGCACTGTCACCTGCACTCACAGGCGTGCCCCTTCGCCGACCGCTACCCGCAGCACATCGGCGAACACGCCGGCGGCGGTCACCTCCGGCCCGGCACCGGGGCCCTGCACCACCAGCGGGTTGTCGCAGTAGCGCCGGGTGGTGAACTGCACCACGTTGTCGGTCAGGCGCAGAGTGGCGAAGGCGTGGGCGGCCGGCAATTCCACCAATCCCACCTGCGCACCGTCAGCCGACAGCCGCGCCACGTAGCGCAGCACCGCCCCGCGCGCACGGGCTTGGGCGAGCCGCTCGGCGAACAGCGCGTCCACCGCGTCCAAGCCGCCCATGAACTCCTCGACGCTCGCCTGACGCAGCACCTCGGGCACCAGGCTTTCCACCTGCACCTGCTCCAGGCTCAACTCGCGCCCGGCCTCCCGGGCCAGGATCACCAGCTTGCGCGCCACGTCCACGCCGGACAGGTCGTCGCGCGGGTCCGGCTCGGTGTAGCCCATGCCCCGCGCCTGCGCGACCAGCTGCGAAAACGGTACCTGGCCGTCGTATTTGTTGAACAGCCACGCCAGCGTGCCCGAGAAAATGCCGTCGATGGCCAGCACTTCGTCGCCGGTATCGACCAGGTCGCGCAGCGTGGTGATCACCGGCAGCCCGGCACCAACGGTGGCCTCGTAACGGAAGCGCGCGCCACTGGCGGCGGCCGCCTCGCGGATCGCGTGGTAGCGCGGCAGCGGACCGGCACCGGCCTGTTTGTTCGGGGTGACCACATGGATGCCCGCTGCCAGCCACCCGGCATAGCGATCGGCAACATCGGCACTGCCGCTGCAATCGATGATCAGGGCGTGCGGCAGGTGCGCCGACAGCAGGTGCTCGGTGAACACGTCCAGGTCGGTGGGTACGCCCGGGCCGGCCAGGGCCGCACGCCAGTCGCCGTGCACACCGCGCTGGTCGAGCAGCATGCGGCTGCGCGAGGCCACCGCGCGCAGCCGCAGGTCCACGTTGGCCCGGCCCAGCAACTGGGTCTGTGCCGCCTGCAGCTGATCGAGCAGGGCCGCCCCGACGTTGCCCGGGCCGATCACGCCGACCGAGAAGGTCTGCGGCGACAACCAGAAACCGGCGTGTGCGGCGCGCAGCGCCTTGGTCGCATGGCGGCTGTCCACGGCCACCGAGATGTTGCGCTCGGACGAGCCCTGCGCGATCGCCAGGATATTGACCTGGGCGCGGCCCAGCGATTCGAACAGGCGCGCGGCCACGCCCGGCTGCCCGGCCATGCCATCGCCCACCGCCGCCAACACGCTGACGTTGTCGGTGAGCTGCACGCGCTGCACCTGGCCCAACGCCAGCTCATGCGCGAAGGCCTGCAACAGCGCAGTGCGCGCACGCGCCGATTCGGCCTGCCGGACCACGCAGCAGATCGAATGCTCGGAAGACCCCTGCGAGATCATCACCACCGACACCTGCGCGTTGCGCAGCGCGGCGAACACGCGCTCGGCGGTACCCGGCACGCCGATCAGGCCGGTGCCTTCCAGGTTCAGCACGGCCAGGTCAGGGCTGAGCGTGAGGCCCTTGATCGGACCGGACACGGTGCGCTCGGCGGTGATCCGGGTGCCCGGATGGTCGGGCCGGAAAGTGTTGCGGATGATGATCGGCAGGCCGCGTTCGATCGCTGGCGACATCGTCTGCGGATGCACCACCTTCGCCCCGAAGTAGGCCAGCTCGCAGGCCTCGTCGTAGCTGAGCGCATCCAGCTGCACCGCTTCGGGCACCACCCGCGGGTCGGCCGACAGCACGCCGTCCACGTCGGTCCAGATATGCAGCTCGTCGGCATCGAACAACGCGGCAAAGATCGCACCGGAGTAATCGCTGCCGTTGCGGCCCAGGGTGGTGATGCGGTCGCGGCGATCGCGCGCCACGAAGCCGGTGGCCACCACGCGCGGGCCCGGATGCGCCTGCCGCCAGGTCGCCAGCCGCTGCGCGCTCTGCACCCAGTCCACGTCCACGCCCAGCTCGCCACGGTCCACCACCAGCACATCGCGCGCATCCAGCACCGCGCAGTCTTCGCCCAGGGTCTGCAGGTACTGGCCGAGCAGCTGCGCCGAATACACCTCGCCCAGCCCCTGCACGCGGTCCAGCACTTCCACCGGCAACTCGCCGATCACCGCCAGCGCGCCCAGCACTTCGGCCAGGTGGTCAAAGCGCGCATCGAACCATTCCACCGTCGGCCCGGCCTGTTCGCCCAGCAACGCGACTGCCGCGCCGCGGTGCCGCGCACGCAGCGCATGCCAGTGGTCGCGCCAGTGCGGCGCATCGTCGGCCGCCAGGCCGGCCAGCGCGATCAGCGCATCGGTGACGCCCTTCATCGCCGAGACCACGGTGACCTGCACCGCTTCGTCGCGCGCCAGCAGCAGCTGGGCGACATGGCGGTAGCGCTCGGCGTCGGCCACCGAGGTGCCGCCGAACTTGTGCACGACCGTGGAGGTGGCTGCCCGCAGGACCGGGGCGGCAGGATCAGCAACAGCAGGCAGGACGGCGACGGAAGACATGTAGACCTCGATTCGAGGCCCCGCGTCGGGTCAGGTTGAAGGCGCTCCCCCGCAACCTGTTCCGGGTGCGGGGCCGTTGTTTTCGGAAATTACGCGAAGACGACGGGCCGCACCGGGCGAGTGGTGACGGTGGTAATGGTGGTGGTACCGGTGCTCCGGTCGGCCACGGCTCGATCGACCGCAAGGGCGGCGATGCACGGCTGGGCGGTGGCGGCGAGGGAGACCATGGGTCAAGAAAACAACGCCGGCGGGGGACTTGTCAAGTGTTGCAGTGCAAAAAATCCACGCGCGCAACATGCCGGTAACGTCGGCAAACAAGTTGCGAATGAGACCATCCAGCTGGCGCAATGCCCTTGGCCCAAACGCTCATCCCGCGTGCTCGGCAATCGCGCGGGGTGGGCGATGTGCGTGCGCACACATCAGCACGCCGGCGATCAGGCAGACGATCGCCACGGTTTCCATCGCGGTCGGCAGGCGGTGCTGCCAGGCAAAGCCGTACAGCAGCGCGAACAGCGTTTCGAACACGATCATCTGCCCGGTCAGGGTCAGCGGCAGGTTGCGGCTGGCGCGGTTCCAGCATGCATTGCCCAGTACCGAGGCCACCACCGCCACCCCGGCGCTGATCAGCCAGAACCAGCCCCAGTCGACCGTGACATGCGGGGTGTCCTGCAGCGCGAACGCGCTGGGCACCAGCAGCAACGCCAGCCCGCCGGTGGCCACCCCGGTCAGCAACGACCAGTCGTGTCCGGAGATATCCGGGCGCCGCGCCAGCCAGCGGCTGTTGCCGATCGAGTACACCGCCCAGGACAGCAGCGCGCCGACCGCGCACAGCAGCCCCAGCGCACGCTGCCCGGTCGAACCGCCGGCGTGCTCGGCCTGCAGCGCCTCGTAACCGACCAGCCCGACGCCGAGCAGGCACAGCAGCAGTGCCGGCGCCAACCGTCGCAACGGCACCGCGCCTTGCTCACGCACGCCGGCCAGCGTCACCACCACCGGGATCAGCCCCACGATCAGCGAGGCGGCCGCGCCGCCGGCCCACTGCACCGCATTGGCCAGCAGCACGAAATACACCAGGTTGCCGGCCAGGCTCAGCCACAGCAGGCCGCGCCATTCGGCCGCGCCGATCCGCGTGCGCAGCTGCCGCCAGCGCGGCGCCAGCAACACCACCGCGATCAGCCCATACACCAGGTAACGCCCGGCCGACAACTGCACCGCGCTGAAGTGGCTCAGCATCGCCGGGGCCAGGAACACCACGCCCCACAGCGCACCGGCGGCGATTCCGTTGGCGATGCCAACTCCCATGGATCGATTCATCTGCGCGTGCGGGTCATTGCTGGAGGAGTGCGCCAGTGTAGGCACGCGCGCGCCGTCGATCTTGACCCAGGCTACTGCCGGTGGCGCCGCCGGTACTCGGCCGGGGTCATCCCCCACTCACGACGCAGTGCACGGGTCAGTGCGCTCTGCTCGGAGTAACCGGCCTGCTGGGCGATGCTGGCGATGGACAGCGTGCTTCCAGCCAGGTGGCGGCGCGCGCAGCGCAACCGGCACGCGCTCAACCATGCCAGCGGGGGCATATCCAATGCCGCGCGGAACAGCGCATGCACGCGACTACTGCTGACCCCGACCGCGGCCGCGATCCGCTCCACCGGCCAGGCCTGCCCTGGCGACTGTTCGATGCGCGCGCACACAGCCTGCAGCCGCGTCGCACTGCCCGCCAGCGAAAACGCGTCCAGCAGCAGCGGCAATTCGCGCGCCACCACGGCGCCATCGATCCGCGGCGGCAAGCCCGCACTGACCCGTTGGACCATCGCGCGCACCTCGGTCGGCAGCGCCAGCACCGGGTGCTCGTCCAGCCGTTGCAGGGTGTCTTCGTCCAGCAGTTTGACCGGACAATCAACGATCAGGAACCGGTCATCGGCCGACGCGGACTGCGCATGCCCGGCCGACGGCGCCACGAACGCACCCTGCCACCTGTCCAGCCGCGCACCGCGCCCGTCCAGTTCGAAGGCCAGTTCGCCATCCACCGGCAGCACCCATTGGGCGAAATCATGTCGGTCCACACTGGACGCGCGACCGTAGCGACGCAGGTTGAAGGCGGCAGCAGGCATGGACGTGGGCAGACAGGACGCGCGTGAACCGTGGGAGCGATCAGTCTGCGCGCGCGCCAGGCGTGACGCAATCCAGCGGGGCGGCCGTCCCCGGCTGATATAGTCGGCCGGTCCTGTCCGCATGGAATGCACACTGTGACGTCGCCTGGAATGCCCCGCCCTGCCCGGATGCGCTGCTTCGTCCTGCTGGGCCTCGCGCTCACCTGCCTCCCCTTGACCGCCGCGGCCGTCGCCCCACGCGAACCGACCCGGATTGCGCCCGGCCCCGGCTGCCTGGATGCGCGCGGCCTGCGCGACATGAACCAGACCGACGCCGACAGCGTGACCGTGCTGGCCGCCGACTACCAGCCGTGGCGCGTGCGCTTCCAATCTGCCTGCCCCGGCGTGGACGATGCCGCCGAAGCGGTGCTGGAAGCGCCTTCGGGCTGGGCCTGTGGCGGTCCCGATGAACGGGTACGCGTCGATGGGCGTCTTTGCCCTATTGCCTCGGTGGCGCGCATCGACGCGCGCGAGTTCGCCGCGCAGGCCAAGCTGAGCGACGCGCGCACGCTGAAAACGTTGCCCACCGTGCAGGTGGCGGCGACCTCGGAAACCCGCAGCCGCTTCGGCGCCTCGCCGGCCTACTGTTTCAGCACGCGCGCCCTGCGCAGCTGGTCCGAAGATCCCAAGGGCATCAAGGTCGAAACCAACCCCAAGCGCTCCGGCGGCAACCGCTATTACCGCGTGGAACTGGGCACGTACTGCCCGGAGGTCAGCAACGCGCCGGAGATTTCATTCCGCTCCGGCTTCGGCAACGGTCTGATCTGCGGCAATCCTGGCGACCGCATGATGGCCAGCCAGGCCATGCCCGGCGATCTCCGCCGCCAGAGCAACCCGCGCAACTACCTGGGCTGCGCGGTCATGGCGGTGTATCCGATCCGTTGAAGACTTCCCCTGATCGTGCGACTGGAACCGCCATGACACTTGAACGCATCCCGCTAAGCCAGAACCCCGCCCTGCTGCCGACCGTGGCCGCCTGGTATTTCACTGAATGGGGCAGCCACCTGCCCGGCCGCACCGAGGCCGACGAATGCCAGCGGCTGGAAGTATTCCTCCACGACGCCGCCCTGCCCCTGCTGCTGATCGCCCTGGATGACGGAGAACCGGTCGCGGCGGCGCAGTTGAAATTCCATGAACGCACCGAGCGCCCGGAGCGCCAGCACTGGCTCGGCGGCGTCTACGTGCGCGACTCGCACCGCGGCCGAGGCATCGCCGCCGTGCTGATTGAAGACCTGATGACGCGCGCCGCCGCCCTGGGCGTACGCGATGTGTACCTGCAGACCGAGGCCGACGACGGTGGTCTGTATCGCCGGCTGGGGTGGGTGCCGCTGGAGTCGGTCGAACATGCCGGGGGCTTCCCGGTGCGGATCATGCTGCGGCGGCTGGCGCCGCGCTGATCAGCGGGTGCTGCGCATCGGCTGCGGTGCCGGCCGGTCGGCCAGAGAGCCGAGGGTAAAGGTGTAGCCGGCTTCTTCCAGCAGCTTGCGCATGCGCAGCTCTGCGCGCTTGGGATACGCCAGCGACAGCGGCGCATGCAACGCATAGGACGTGGATTTACCCGGCATCGTGTCGCGGGTGACAGACGACTGATTCGTTTCGCAGGCATTGGACCACAGGTCCGACAGAACCTTCGGCCCGATGGATTGATTGTTGCCTAGGCGAAGCGTCAGCCAACGCATGTGTTCCATAGCAGATCCAAGCAGCCCTTTCGATCGAGTATGCACCAATTCCCCCTGCCCCGTACGTGTGCGTGCGGTCGCCCGGACGCAGACAGCCCCGGACGTGCCGGGGCTGTCTGCGCGGTCCGCGCGTTCATCTGGAACGGATCATGCCGAGGCGATCCGTTGCCATCGCAGGGCAGTCGATCAGTGCTTCATCGCATGCTTGCGGTCACGCATGACCGCATGGCATTCCTGCACCTGCGGCAGCAGGCGCTGCACTTCCTGGCGCGCGGCCGGCGGGGTGTCGGCGTCGGTAAGGGTGTCCTTGAACGCCTTCAGCAAGCGGTCCTCGGATTCTTCCAGCTCGGCCACGTAGCCGTACTGGGTGTCACCAAGCGTGGCGCGCACCTTGCCGTAGAACTGCTGCATCGAGCCGACCACGGTGCCGTGCTCGGCCGGCTTGCCACCCGCGGCCAGAACGGTGGCGCTGA
Organism: Stenotrophomonas sp. P5_A8; assembly: GCF_056400545.1. NCBI lineage: Bacteria > Pseudomonadati > Pseudomonadota > Gammaproteobacteria > Lysobacterales > Lysobacteraceae > Stenotrophomonas > Stenotrophomonas sp. P5_A8. The sequence goes on from NZ_JBFULB010000136.1 coordinate 6,892, forward strand.
GCGAACGCACGATCTCGTCCTTGACCCCGGCGATGCGGGTGAACAGCGACGACAGCTCGGTGTCTTCCACCTTGCCGGCCGCTTCGGTGTAGAACTCCTTACCGTCGCGGGCAATCTCGATCAGGTCGTTCAAGGTATGGGTGGTCTTGGTTTCGGTAGTCACTGATGTTGCTCCTGTAGAGGACGGGATGCCCGTTTGGGTGAGTCCACTTTTAGCGATCGGGAATGAAGTCGGCGTGACATCCAAAACGCGCGGTTCAGCGACGTATGCGCGATGAAATGCAGGTGTTGTGCGCGCGTGTTCACCACGCGATTGCGTCGTCACGAAGACGCGCGACGGCGCTTGATCCAGGACAGGCATTGGCCTGCGATCGCGGTCGCGAGCACCAGGCTGTTGGTGACCACGAATACCCAGGAATGCAGCGCGATGCTGTAAAGAATGAAAAGCACCGAGGCGGTGATCTGCCCCACGAACAACCACGTCGAAACCGCCTGCGCATCCTCGGCGCGCCATTGCTTCCAGATCTGCCGCCAGAGCGTGGCGACCAGGACGAGGGTGGCCGCCCATCCGAGCAGATCAACCGCCGCCATCAGCACGCGCCTGCCGATTTTCGCCCGATGTTGGGCAACGCCAGCCCCGGAACGCCGCCGTCATGGCCCACCTGCTGCTCCAGGCGCTTGAGGAAGTCGCTGAAGCCCCGCGTCGCGCGGGCATGACGGCGTGCACTGGTCACGACCTGGGGTGCGGCCAGCCGGGCGACACGTGCACCACTGTTCTGGATCGCCTCGATCAAGGCCACATCCTCCCCGGACACCAGCGGCAGGAATCCGCCGCTGTCGCGGTAGGCAGCCGCACTGAAACCCATGTTGGCGCCGTGCACGTGTGCATGCCCATCATGCAGGTGCTCGCTGGCCAGAAAGCGCTCCTGCACCGTGGGCGCGTAATCGAGCCAATCCTCCACCGTCACCACCCCGCAGAACGCGCCGGCACCGCAGTGCAACTGTTTGACCAGCCAGTCCCCGGGCACGCGGCTGTCGGCGTCAGTGCACCCGATCCAGCGCGCACCCAGCGCCAGCGCAACTTCGCTGGCCGCCGCACGGGCGACGCCAACGCAGCCGGCTTCCACGCACACGGTGTGCACGCCCAATCGCCTGCATATCTCCGCAGTCGCGTCGCTGCAGCGGTCCAGCGCCACCACGATGGCGACCGCCTCGCCGTCCAGCGCGCGATGCGCAGCCGCTACCTGCAGCGCCTGCAGGCACGGGCCGATCATCTGTTCTTCGTTGTGGGCCGGCACGATCGCGGCAATCATCGCAGTCCCTCGTGTTGCGCCACCGAGCGCGTATCGCGCGACCACCCCTGCAGGACCATGTCAGCGTCGGACCAGGAAAAGACCCGGGGCAGCAGTGCATCCAGCTGCGCGTGCACGAAGTCCGTGCTGCAGCGCGCCTGCGCGAATGGCGGCCGCCAATGGCAGGCGATCAGCACGCCCTGCGGACCCAGTGATGCGACCAGGCGCGCCGCCATTGCCTGCATGTCCGCCTCCTCCAGGTAGTAGCCCAGTTCGCTGAACACGATCAGGTCGAACGGGTCCTCCGGCCAGTCCTGCGGGTGCTGCGCGCGCTCCACCGTCACCTGCGGCTGCCCGGCCACGGTCCGGCGCGCCGCGGCCACGGCCTCTTCACTGATGTCGGTGGCCAGCAACTGCGCGCAGCGCGGTGCCAGCGCGGCGGTCAGCACGCCGTTGGAACAGCCCAGTTCCCAGGCGCGCAGGTAATGCGCCTGCGGCAGGCTCGCCAAGGTCAGCGCGCGTTTACGCGCTTCGTACCAGCGGGTGCGGTACTCGAACGGGTCCTCGTTCTGGTAGATCGCATTGAAGTACGCGACATCGCTCATCCAAGCAGTACCTCGTAATCACGCTGGAAACGTTGCAGCACCGCATCGGGCAGGATCGGGGCGCAGTCCAGTCCCGGCGCGGTGCCGGTCTGGGTGCCGAACTGGCCGATGGCCACCCGCTTGCGCTGCTGCACCTGCGGGGACAGGCGGAAACGGAACGCCGGCGACCACGCGCGCGCGGCCTGCTGTGGGTCCAGCCAGTGCCAGCCCCACACGGGAAACTCCCGGCGCGCGCAGCCCCGGTGCGACGCGGCACGCGCGCAGGCACGCCCCACCGCTTCATGGTCGGGATGGCCGTCCAGCATCCACGGGGCCAGCACCAGATCGTCTTCGCGCAGCAAGGCCAACAGGCGCGCGGCAACCTCCGCCTCATGCTGGGTCACCGTACCGTCGCCGATGTGCCACGCATGCCGTTGTGCATGGGTCAGCCCAAGGCACGCCAGCGCGCGATCCAGTTCGCGCTGGCGTTCCTCGCGCAATCGCTGTGGCAGCCAGAGGGAATGGTCGGGGTAGCACGCCTCGCCGTCGGTCACCGACACCACCAGCACCGGCAGCCCAGCGCTGTGCGCGCAGGCCATCACTCCGCCGCAGGCAAGCACTTCATCGTCCGGATGGGGCGACACCACCACCACGCGGGCAATGCCGGCGAACAGCGTCTGCGGCGTCTGTTCCGGCAGCGATTGCAGCCATGCGCAGGACTGCCACTGCGCCTCGCTGATGCCGTTGCCATCGATCTGGCGGTCTACAAGCTCCATGGCCGCCCCGCGCGATGACAGTCCATGCCCAACTGCTGCCAGTCGCGGTCGGCGTGGCTCTGACGGATGAACACGGTCAGATCGCTCCAACGCCGCGCATGGTCCTGGTCCAGGCACATGGGGCCCGGGCCCAGCCCGCGCGCGACCAGATCCAAGGTGCGCACGCAGGCCCGCTCGACCACGCTGCGCGCACGCAGCACCTCGGTCATGTGCGGGTGCTCGGGCTGCGCGTCCAGCAGTGCCGCCAATTCGCGCAGCAGCGACGCGCACGGGGAAAGCGCCATATCCACTTCGCCCAGCAGCACCGCAGCGGTGCCGGCCTCAGCGGTCTTTGGCGAGCGGCGGAGCGGTTCGGCCAGTGCCGCCGCCGCGCCGAACCAGCATGCGGCTATACCCGCACCGCCGTGCCAGAAACCGGGACGCTCCAGATACGCATTGGCCTGCCCGACCTCCACCGCCGGTACCTGCCGGAAGTGCGCGGTACTGCTG
>NZ_JBFULB010000137.1:0-10021 GCF_056400545.1 Stenotrophomonas sp. P5_A8
GTCGGTCCTCACCGACCGCCTGGGCAAGAGCCTCAACGTGGTTGCCGACGGCGCAGGTGGCTTCCGCTGCGTGGACGTTTCCGATGGTTGCGTCGCCGCTCCGAGGTTGACCAGTGCAGTGGTCGGCGGCCAGCTGCCGCAGGCATGGCGCGACTACGTGTTCGTGCCCGTCACCGGTAACACGCTGTACACCGAAAGCACCGCAAACGTGTCCTTCAGCGGTCCGCTGTTCTCGCTGCCCTACGGCGATGTGCGCGCTGCGGTCGGTGCCGAATACCGTCGCGCGAAGATCGACGACACCCCGTCGATCGATTCGATCAACGGCAACCTGTACAACCTCACTTCGTCCACCCCGACCCGGGGCAAGGACTCGGTGAAGGAAGTCTTCGGCGAGCTGGAGATCCCGGTGCTGTCCGGCGTCACCGCGGCCGAAGAACTTACCTTCAACGTGTCTGCACGCTGGACCGATTACCAGTCCTACGGTTCGGACCACACCTACAAGATCGGCGGCCTGTGGACCCCGGTGAAGTGGGTGTCCTTCCGTGCGTCCTACGGCACCTCCTACCGCGCTCCGGCGCTGTTTGAACAGTTCCTTGGTGCCACCAGCGGCTTCCTCAGCAATCAGTTCGATCCCTGCAACACGTACGGCAACGATCCGGGTACCACGCTGGCGCGCAACTGCGCATCGGAAGGCCTGGCACCTGACTTCCAGGCCACCCAGTCGGTTACCGTGCTGCAGGCCGGTGGCGCCGAGGCCGGCCTGAAGGCTGAAACCTCGAAGAACTTCACCGGCGGCATCGTGCTGCAACCGGAGTTCTCCTCGGCAGTCGGCAACTTCTCGCTGGCCGTGGACTACTTCAACATCGAAGTCAGCAATGGCGTGGCGCGTGCGGGCGGCTCCAACATCCTGGACCTGTGCTACAACAACCCGGACTTCCGCGCCGGCGGCGGCTTCTGCCGTCTGATCGACGAACGCAATCCGCTGAACGGTCAGCTGACCGTACATGACAGCTACGTCAATCTGGCAACGGACAAGGTGCGCGGCCTGGACTTCACGTTGCGTTACACCCGTGACCTCGGCCCGGGCAGTCTGCGTGCGACCGCACAGGTCACCCGTTTCCTTGAACAGTCCAACAAGCTGTTCAAGGACGACGAGCTGATCGACTACAACGGCAACCTGAACACCCCGGACAAGTCGGGCACCCTCGACGTGGTCTATACCTGGAACAAGTGGAAGTTCCGCTATGGCCTGGACTGGGTCAACAAGATGCAGAGCTACGACTACTACGAGCTGGACAAGGAAACCTCGATCTACAAGTTCGACGTGCCGAGCTACTTCCTGCACGCGCTGTCGACCGAATACACCGGCGACAAGTGGTCCGTCACGGCCGGTGTGCGCAACCTGCGCAACGAGGAGCCGCCGATGATTTCGTCGGGCGCCCTGAATCGCGTGGGCAATGCCCCGTTGTACAGCGGCTATGACTACGTCGGCCGCACCTACTTCGTGAACATCAGCAAGAGCTTCTGATCGTGGGATGAAGCCGCCGCCCTCCCGGGCGGCGGTTTTTTTTTGCCTCTTCCAACAGTCCAGGAAGGAACAGCCTCCATGCACCTCAACGCTTTGACCGCCAGCGTACTGGCGATTGCACTGGCGATGCCGCTGGTGAGCCATGCCAAGCCCACACCCCCCAGCATCCAGCAGCTCGCCGCGTTCCCACAGGTTTCCAGCCTCTCCCTCTCACCCGACGGCCGCTACCTTGCCGGGCTGCAGGCCAAGGGCGAGGAACGCGTCATCCTGGTCTGGAAAACCGATGCACTCGATCAGGCCCCGACGGTGATCGGCGCCGGACGCATGAAGTTCCAAGGCGTTACCTTCATCAAGAACGGACTGCTGGCGGTAACGCTCTGGCAGCCCTACGACCTGCGCCAGGACAGCGTCACCAAGACCTTCATCAGCAAGTTCTTCATCACCGATATTGAAGGCAAGCAGTGGAAGGAACCCATTGCACCGCCGCGCGTGACCAGCCGCAACGAGGAACTGGAGCAGGCGCTCTCCAATTCGACCGTACTGGATACGCTGCCCAACGACCCGGACCACATCYTGGTGGTCAACGGTTCGGGCAGCAATTCCGGTGACGTCTACAAGGTCAATGTGCGCGACTTCACCGCGCAACGTATCCAGAAAACCGAAGAGCGCGTGGCCGGCTACATCACCGACCTGGACAGCAACCTGCGCGCGCGCCTGCGCCAGGACCTGGATGGCAACGGCGCCTACATCGCCACCGAGTTCCGCAACCCGCAGACCAACACCTGGGAGCAGCACTTCCGTTCCTACGTGAAGGACCGCGACGTCAACCAGGTGATCGGTTTCGCCAACGACGCCAACATCGCATTCGTATTGAGCAATGTTGGACGCGACAAGTCGATCGTGTACGAGTACGACATCGCCGCGCGCCAGCAGAAGGAAGTGTTGTTCGAGCACAAGTACTTCAACGCCAGCGGTCTGGAAATGAATCGCTTCAAGGGGGTGGAAGGCCTGCCACTGGGCGAGATTCTCGGGGTGGACTACAGCGGCCCGCTCGGCTATGACGTGGAGTGGACCTCACCGCGACTCAAGGCGTTGGACCTGGGCCTGCGTCARGCGCTGGGAATCACCCAGACACCGCTGCGGCTGGTCGATCTGGCTACCGGCCAGAGCGCTACCACCAACTACGATACGGGTCGCAACCTGCGGCTGGTCGATCACACGGCGGACCTGAAGACCGTGGTCGTCGTCGTGTCCGGTCCGTCCAACCCGCCGGAGTACTACCTGTTCCACAACGGCAAGCTGACACTGTTGGCCAAGTCCTACCCGGACGTGGACCCTGCGGCGCTCGGCGATACCCGCCTGGTGTACTACAAAGCCCGCGATGGACTGGACATTCCCGCCTTCCTGACCACGCCGAACGTCGAGATGTGCGGTGCTGGCCCATGGAAGGCGGTCGTGCATCCGCATGGCGGCCCGTGGGGGCGCGACAACCTTGGTTTCGATGGATCCATGTGGGTGCCACTGATGGCATCGCGCTGCATGGCAGTACTGCGGCCACAGTTCCGTGGCTCGGCCGATTGGGGCCGCCAGCTCTGGATGGCCGGTGATGCCGAATGGGGCCAGAAGATGCAGGACGACAAGGATGACGGCGCCAGGTGGATGATCGACCAGAAGATCGCGCAGCCTGGCCACATCGCCATGTTCGGCTTCTCCTACGGTGGCTATGCCGCGTTCGCAGCGTCGGTGCGTCCGAATGGACTGTACAAGTGTGCCATCGCCGGCGCCGGCGTGTCGGACATCAAGAAGATCTGGGCACGGTTCTACACCAATCCCTTCTTCCGCCAGGCGCAGGCCAAGACCGTGGACGGGCTCAACCCGCTGGACAAGGCGGCAGAGATGAAGATTCCGCTGATGGTCTACCACGGCGATCGCGATCAGACGGTGCCCATCGAGCAGTCCGAGTGGTTCGTGGCCAAGGCCAAGAACTCTGGCCAGCCGGTGGAGTACCACGCCATTGCCGACTACGCACACGGCCCGGCGTGGACCCGCAAGATCATGGGCGACCAGCTCCAGTTGATCGATGATTACCTCGGCAAGGGCTGCGGCGGCGGCGGTCTCTGACCCCAGCGCCACGCAGCGACGCAACACGCATCGGCCACGCAAGTGGCCGATGTCGTATGTACGCTAAGGTCACCCGCGCAGGATCACCTGCGCGGCATTGTGCCCGGGCGCTCCGGTCACACCGCCACCGGGATGCGCGCCGGCGCCACACAGATACAATCCCGGCAACGCCCCCCGATAATCGGCCTGCCCCACCATAGGCCGCGCGCTGAACAGCTGGTTGAGGCTCAGCGCGCCATGGAAGATGTCGCCGCCGATCAGGCCGAAGATGCGTTCCAGATCCAGCGGACTCAACACCTGACGCCCCAGCACCGACGCCGCAAAGCCCGGCGCGTGCTTCTCCACCGTGGCGATCATCAGATCCGCCACTTCCTCGCGATGATCGTCCCAGCTGCGTCCATCCGGTAAGTGGGGGGCCACGTGCTGGCAGAACAGGCTGGCCACGTGCTGGCCGGGCGGTGCCAGCGAATCGTCCAGCGTGCTCGGAATCAGCATCTCCACGATCGGCTCGTGCGACCACCCGTGCGCGCGCGCGTCCTGAAAAGCGCGATCCATGTAGTCCAGCGACGGAGCGATGATGATGCCCCCGGTCAGGTGGTCGCCTGGCCCCGGCAGCACGCTGAAATCGGGCAGGCGCGAGAGCGCCACGTTCATGCGGAACGTGCCCGAGCCACAGCGCCACTGCGCCATGCGTTCGCGGGTGGCGACGGGCACTTCCTCCGGCGCCAGCAGCTGTTCGTACAACAGTTTCGGATTGACGTTGGCCACCACCGCGCGTGCACGGATGTGCTGGCCATCCAAGGTTTCAACACCGACCGCCCGACCGTTTTCGACAAGCACACACGCCACGCCCGCATCCACCCGGATGCTGGCACCGGCGGCCGTCGCCGCGCGCGCCATCGCCTGGGTGATCGCGCCCATGCCGCCGATCGCGTGGCCCCAGGCGCCTTTGACGCCGTTGCTCTCCCCAAAGGCGTGGTGCAGCAGCACGTAGGCCGTGCCGGCCGCATAAGGGCTGGCGTAGTTGCCCACCACGCCATCGAAACCGAACAGCGCCTTGATCGCATCGCTTTCGAACCAGCGGTCCAGGTACTCCGCCGCAGAGATCGTGAACAGGTCCAGCAGTTCCTGCTGCAGTGCCGGGCTGAGCGACTGCAGCTGGCGGCCCAGCCGCGCCGCGCGCCACAACGCAGGCAGCCGTCGAAGCCAGCCTCCCTCACCTACGTTCGGCGGCGCCTGCAAGGCCAGCGCACGCAGCACATCGGCAAACACCTCCAGACGCTGCTCATACAACGGCAGGCGTTCGGCATCGCGTACTGAAAAACGGCGTACTTCGGCTTGGGTGATCCCCCTGCCCGCCAAGAGATACTGTCCCGACGGCAGCGGCAGGAAATTGTTGATCCGCCGGGGAACCACGCGCAGGCCGTGCGCGGGCAGGTCCAGGTCTGCGATGACCTTGGGCTGCAGCAACGACACCGTGTAGGAGGCCACCGAGTTGCGGAAGCCGGGGTGGAACTCCTCGGTCACCGCCGCGCCACCGACCACCCCGCGCCGCTCCAGCACCAGTACCCGCCGGCCGGCACGCGCCAGGTAGGCGGCGCAGACCAGGCCATTGTGGCCGGCGCCGATGATGATCGCGTCCCAGGTCTGCGCAGAAGGGTTTGTCATGACGCTCTATATATACCCGCCCCGAGCAGCCTGTCGCGCCCGCCGTCGGCCTTTGCCGGTGCGGGTGTCACAGCGTGCCGGATCCGGCCGACCACCCGGTGAAGGTGCGGCTTGCCAACAGCCATGACCTTCGACACCCTTGCAGGTCGAGCCAGCGGCGTATCGTCTGGCCCACGGCTCCCCTGTGGGGGGCCATCCCCCGATGCATTCAGGCCTGGAGGCCAACCCACGTGATCCGCACTCCCAAGATCGTCCTGCTGACCCTGGCCGTTTCGGCCGCGCTGGTCGGCTGCGGCAAGAAAGACACCCCGGCTGCGGACACCGCGGCCTCCGCCGCCGCGCCGACCGCCACCGCTGCGGCCACCGAGTACAAGCTCGACGACAGCAAGCTGCCGGCCTACAACGCCTTCCACCCGTCCGACCTGGACACCACGATGGACGCCTGCGGCGCCTTCGGCGACTACGTCAACAGCAAGTGGCTGGCGGCCAATGAAATCCCGGCCGACCGCACCAGCTGGGGCGCCTTCACCATCCTGGACGAGCGCTCGGTCGCCGTGCAGCACCAGCTCGCCGAGCAGGTCGCGGCGGTCAAGAACCCGAACGGCATCGAGAAGATCGTCGGCGACTTCTGGGCCACCGGCATGGATGAAGCCAAGATCAACGCCCAGGGCATCGAGCCGCTCAAGGCCGACCTGACCGCCATCGACGGCCTCAAGGACAAGGACGCCATCGCCACCTACCTGCGCACCAGCGCGGCCAAGGGCGACAACGTGCTGTTCGGCTTCGGTCCGGAAGCGGACTTCAAGAATTCCAGCATGAACCTGGCCTACGCCAGCCAGGGTGGCCTGGGCCTGCCGGACACCACTTACTACACCGACGCCAAGAACGCCGACAAGCTCAAGGCCTACCAGGCCCACGTGGCCAAGGTGCTGGAACTGTCCGGCGTAGCCGCCGCCGACGCGGCCAAGCAGGCCGCGGACGTGGTCAAGTTCGAAACGCGCCTGGCCAAGGCCTCCAAGTCCAGCGCCGAGCTGTCGCGCGATGTCTCGCTGTTCTACAACCCGGTCACCGTGGCCGACGCCGACAAGCTGACCCCGAACTTCAGCTGGACCGAGTTCTTCAAGGCCCAGGGCATTGCCGCGCCGGAGAAGTTCTCGCTGGCCATTCCGTCCTTCCACCAGGAAGTGAGCAAGGCGCTGGGCGATACCGATCCGTCGGTGTGGCGCGCCTACCTGCGCTTCCACACCGTGGACAGCGCCTCGCCGTACCTGGCCGACGCGTTCGTGCAGGAAAACTACGACTTCTACGGCAAGACGCTGAACGGCCAGAAGGAAATGAAGCCGCGCTGGAAGCGCGTGCTGGGCACCATCGAAAACGATGCCGGCGATGCGTTCGGCCAGCTGTACGTCAAGGTCGCCTTCTCGCCGGAAGCCAAGGCCAAGATGGAAGAACTGGTCAAGAACCTGGCCGCCGCGCTCAAGGAGCGCATCCAGGGCCTGACCTGGATGAGCGATGAGACCAAGGCCAAGGCGATCGCCAAGTGGGAAACCTTCACCCCGAAGATCGGCTACCCGGACAAGTGGCGTGACTGGAACGGCCTGACCACCGGTCGCGACAGCTACCTCGGCAACGTGCGCGCAGCGAACGAATTCAACTACAAGTTCGCCCTGTCCAAGATCGGCAAGCCGGTGGACAAGACCGAGTGGGGCATGACCCCGCAGACGGTGAACGCGTACTACAACCCGCTGCAGAACGAGATCGTGTTCCCGGCCGCGATCCTGCAGCCGCCGTTCTTCGATCCCAAGGCCGACGACGCGCTCAACTACGGCGGCATCGGTGCGGTGATCGGCCACGAAATGACCCACGGTTACGATGACCAGGGCAGCCGCTTCGGGCCGACCGGCAACATGGAAGACTGGTGGAGCCCGGCCGACAAGAAGAACTTCAGCGGCTTGACCGACAAGCTGGTCAAGCAGTTCGATGGCTACAAGGTGGACGGCCAGGCCGTCAACGGCAAGCTGACCCTGGGCGAGAACATCGCCGACCTGGGCGGCGTGGCGACCGCCTACGACGCCCTGCAGAAGGCCACCGCCGGCAAGGAAGATCCGAAGATCGACGGCTTCACCCGCGATCAGCGCTTCTACTTCAACTGGGCCACCGTGTGGCGCACCAAGTACACCCCGGAGAACGCCAAGGTCCGCCTGGCCACCGATCCGCACGCCCCGGCGCAGTTCCGCGCGATGGGCGCGCCGTCGAACCTGCCGACCTTCGCCGCGGCGTTCCAGTGCAAGGCCGGTTCGCCGATGGTCCGCGCCGGCGACCAGCAGGTCGTAATCTGGTAAGCCATCGCGCCACCGCGTGAGGTGATGCAGGCAAAGGCCCGGGATTTCCCGGGCCTTTGTTTTTGGGGCCGCCGCCCATCACGCTCTTTTCGCTTTGCTTGGTACACTCGCGCGATCCCAATCCACACTGGATTCGCTTTACATGTCCAACCTCCGTCCGCTCGCCATTGCCCTGGGCCTGAGCCTGGCCTCCCTGGTCATCGCACACGATGCGCACGCTGCGCCGAAGAAGAAGGCCGCACGTGCGCCGGCGGTCAGCGCGCAGTGCAGCGACTTCTACGATGCCACCAACGCCAACTGGCTCAAGGCCAACCCGGTACCGCAGACCGGTGCCACCACCGCCCTGGGGCAGCTGGCCGACCGGACCCGCCAGCAGCAGCGCGAGCTGCTCGATGCATCGATGAAGACCCCGCTGGGCAACGTGCAGAAGCTGCTCGGCGACTTCTGGGCCAGCGGCCTGGATGAAGCGGCCATCGAAGCCGATGGTTCCAACCCGATCGCCCCGTTGCTGACCCGCATCAACGCGATCAAGAAGGCCAAGGACGTTCCGGCCTCGATCGCCGCCCTGCACCAGGTCGGCATCCCGGTGGCCTTCAACTTCGCCCCGGACGTGGACCTCAAGGCGCTCGACCGTCACATCGGCTACTTCATGCAGGGCGGCATGGGCCTGCCGGACCCGGCGTTCTACACCCGCACCGATGCCGACACCGTGGCGCTGATGGGCCGCTACCGCACCTACGTCAAGCAGATCCTGGCCCTCACCGGCACCCCGGCGGCCAAGCTGGATGAAGAGTCGCAGGCGGTGATCGCGCTGGAAACCGAGCTGGCGCGCAACGCGCAGTCGCTGGCCGGCATCAACAACCCGTTCAACAACTACGCCCCGATTTCCACCAAGGACCTCACCAGCCGCTATCGCAACCTGCAGCTGGATGCGTTCCTGAAGGTCCAGGGCGTCAACGACGACCTGGTCTCGCTGGCCGATCCGGCGCTGTTCAAGCAGCTCGACGGCATGGTCACCAAGATCAAGCCGGACCAGTGGAAGGCCTACCTGCGCTGGCGCGTGGGCGATGCGATGGCGCCGTACCTGTCCAAGGCCTACCGCGATGCCGAGTTCGAATTCCGCGGCCGGGTGATYCGTGGCGAGACCATCGCCCCGGCGCGCTGGGAACAGACGCTGGATGCGATCAACGTCGCTGCCGGCCCGATGCTTGGCCGCGAGTACGCCAGCCGCTATCTGTCCGCCGATGATCGCCGCCAGGCCGCAGTGATCGTCGACAAGATCCGTGAAGTGCAGATCGACGCGGTCAAGCGCAGCACCTGGATGAGCGCCGAAGCCAAGACCGAAGCGCAGGCCAAGCTGGCCGCGCTGAAGATCGAGATCGGTACGCCGCTGCGCGACCTGGATTRCAGCGTGCAGCCGATGGGCCGTGGCAGCTTCGGCGGCAACATGCTGATCGCCTCGACCTGGCGCCACCGCGAAGAAATGAAGCGGATCGGCAAGGGCAACGCCGACCGTCGCTGGGACGTGCTGCCGCAGCAGCCGGCACTGGCCTATGACATCGCGCAGAACCGGCTGATCGTCACCGCTGCGGTGCTGCAGAGCCCGGTGTTCAATGCCAAGGCCGACAGCGCCGACAAGTACGGCAGCTACGGCGCGCTGGTCGCCCACGAACTGACCCGTGCCATCGATGCCAARGGCGCGCTGGTGGATGCCAAGGGCGAGCTGCGCAGCTGGTGGCAGCCGGCCGACAAGACCGCCTGGACGCTGCTCGGCAGCCGCGTGGCCGCGCAGTACAGCGGATACGACTTCCCGGGCGTGAAGGGTGCCAAGGTCAATGGCGAACTCACCCGCGAAGAGAACCTCGCCGACCTGGCCGGTGTGGAACTGGCCTGGGAGGCCTACAAGGCGGTGGACCCGGCGGCCAAGCCGGCCGCGCAGCAGGGCTTCTTCCGCGCCTGGGCCAGCCTGTGGCCGCAGCAGCTTTCGCCCAACGAAGCCGCCCAGCGCCTGACTTCGGACATCCTTGCCCCGGGTCGCTGGCGCACCAACGGCGCGCTGTCCAACCTGCCGGCCTTCGGCGCGACGTTCAGCTGTAAGCCGGGCCAGCCGATGCAGCGCGTGGACAACGACCAGATCAAGGTCTGGCGCTGAGTCTGCGTCAGTGATGAAGTGAGAAGGGCGCCCTTGGGCGCCCTTTTTTTGGTTCTTCGCCGATGTGCGGGACGAGAATGAGCGCGCCTTGACTCTCTCCGGGCGCGGTGGTCGGTGGGTCGGGCGCTGGGTCCCCAWGCCCTTTCCGGCGAATGTCCTCCGGCGTCGGCCTGCGGCCGCCCCCTCCCCCTTTATTTCGCCTCCAAGGGC